>JACCRJ010000126.1 GCA_013813615.1 Lautropia sp.
CACTACGACCCGATGATCGCCAAGCTCATCACCTGGGGCGAGGACCGCGATACCGCCCGGCGAACCATGGCGCAGGCGCTTGCCGGGCTGCAGGTGGTGGGGCCTTCGACCAACGTCGATTTCCTGCGCCGCCTGATGGCCAATCCTGCTTTCGCATCGGCCGACCTGGATACCGGCCTGATCGAGCGGGAACGGGCGGCTCTGCTGCCGCCCCCGCAGCCGGCAAGCGACGCGGAACTGGCGCTGGCAGCGGCGGCCGTGCTGGCGAATGAACTGGACGGCCCCGATCCCTGGTCGGTCCACGGCGGCTGGCGACTCGGGGCGCCGCTGCAGCGGCGGCTCGTGTTTACCGACGGCGGCGGACAGCGCGAAGTAATCCTGACCTACGGCAAGGGGGGCTGCACCATCCTGCCGGCAGCGGCGGACGGGGCGGACAGCCCCATGGTGTTCCTGCCGCGGCCGGCGTCGCCGCAGGCCGGGGACCGCCGCTTCAACCCGCAGGCGAGCGCGCAGTGCGCCCTGCAGGTCGGCCTGCAGGTCGGCAGCGAGCGGCACGAGGCGAGCGCGGTGTTCGACCACGAAACGCTGCATCTGTTCACTGCCACCCGCCACCTGCGCCTCGAGTACGTCGACAAGCTGGCGCACGCCGGCGAGGCTGCGCAGGAAGGCGGCCGCCTCACCGCGCCCATGCCGGGGAAGGTGATCGCTTTGCTGGTGCGGGCCGGGAGCACGGTCAGCAAAGGCGACCCGCTGCTGGTGATGGAGGCGATGAAGATGGAGCACACCATCACCGCGCCCACCGACGGCACTGTCGCCAGGCTTCACTACGCCGTCGGCGACCAGGTCGCCGAGGGCGAAGCGCTGGTCGCGATCGACCAACCGCCGTACGCGATCGACCCACCGCTGGACGCGCCATCGGACTGAAGCCGACACCGGTTGCGGTCCCGGCCGCCGGCGACGTGCGTTCGCCCTGCGTTTCGATCTGCCGCATCGACGTCGACACCGGCTATTGCGTGGGCTGCTGCCGCACCATCGATGAGATCGCCGACTGGGGCTCGATGGCCGACGCCCGCAAGCATGGCGTCTGGCGGGAACTCAGGCGGCGGCGTGCCAGCCTCGGTCCCGTCATGCCCACGGTTGCACCGGCGCCGGATCCGTCGCGAACGACCGCCGTGCCGCCGGATACGCCTTCCGCCGCGCGTCGTCCCGCGACGACAGAACTGCCGTTCGTCGGCCGGAAAACGCCGCCAGATGAGTTGTAGCGCCGGCGAGTCGCGAGTGCCGACCGTCGGTCCGGCCCCTTCGGCTAGTATCGGAACCTGTTCGCCGCCTTGTGGGAGTCCTCTATGACCGTCAACGGAGACTCGGCACTCCTGCTGACCACGGTCGGCATCGAGCTGGTCGCCGCCGCGGCCTTCCTCTGCGTGCCGTTGGCGATCGCGATCCTGCGCCGCAGCCGCCCGGACCTGCCCGAGCCCAAGCTGCTCTGGCTCCTGAGCCTCTTCGTCGGGCTCGTCGGCCTCACCTACATCCTCGATGCGCTCGGACAGCTGGCGCCGCCGCAAATGCTGGGGCGCTGGGCCAAGATCGCCACCAGCGTGACGTCGCTGGCGGCGCTGGTGCTGGTCTATCCCGCCGCCCGGCGCCTGCTCGCGCTGCCGTCGCGACAACTCCTGGAGGACGCCAACCGGGAGCTCGCTGCCCAGTTCGACCGGGCGCAGCGCGCCAACGAAGTGATCGCGCTGTCCGAAGCGCGCTACCGGCTGCTGGTCGACACCGCGTCCGAAGGCATCTGGATCCTCGATCGGATCGGCCGCATCACCTTCTCCAATCCGCGCATCACCGAGATGCTCGGCTTCAGCCCGGAGCAATTGAAAGGCATGACCCTGCTGGATGTCGTGCCGGAAGAAGATCGCGCCAGCGTCGTCGACGCCCTGCAGCGGCACCGCCGCGGCCTCGCGGTACGCGGTACGCGCCGGTTGCTGAACAGCAACGGCGCGCCGGTACCGGTGCACATGTCCAGCAGCCCGATGATGGACAAGGGCGAGTTCGCCAGCATCCTGGGCGTCGTCACCGACCTGTCCGAGCAGATGACCGCGCACGAGGAACTGCAGCGGCTTGCGGCAGAACTCGAGGACCGGGTCACACAGCGCACCCAGGCCTATCGCGAAACGGCGGCGCAGCTGGCCGCGACCCTCGAGGTCAGCCGGTTCCAGTCGCGTAACTACGGCATGCTCCAGCAGATGGCGGACATGCTGCAGTCCTGCACCACGCCGTTCGAGGCCGCGCGGGTGGGGGGCGAATTCGCCGTCAAGCTCTTCGATGCGGACGCCGGCACCATCTACACGATGAACCAGGAAACCGGCGCCTTCACCTCGTTGCATACCTGGGGCGCCAGCAATGAATCCGCCGAGCAGGTCGTCATCGACGACTGCTGGGCGCTGCGCCAGAACAAGCTCTACCCGAACTCTGTCAACCAGTTCACCCTGCGCTGCAACCATCTGCGCCTCGGGCCGACGCGCAACACCTGCTGCCTGCCGATGTCCGCCCACGGCCAGGCCGCAGGACTGATCAACCTGCGCCGCGGTGCGCCGTTCGTCTCGTCGGACGTGGAAGCGTCGGCGGAATTCGAGAAGGTGGCGCAGCTGTTCGCCGCGAACATCGCCCAGTTCCTCTCCAACCTGGCGTTGCGGCGCAGCCTCGAGCAGCAATCGCTGCGCGACCCGCTCACCAACCTCTTCAATCGGCGCTACTTCAACGAGCAGCTTGCGATCGAGTTCGAGCGCGCGCACCGCTCGCGTTCGCCGCTGGCCTTGCAGATGGTGGACATCGACCACTTCAAGCGGATCAACGACCGCTTCGGCCACGAGGCCGGCGACCGGGTGCTGAGGATGGTCTCCGACATCCTGCAACAGAACGCGCGCTCCGGCGACATCGTCTGCCGCTGGGGCGGCGAGGAATTCCTGATCCTGATGCCGGGATCCAATGCCACGGCCGCGAAGCGCCGTGCCGACGAGATCCGCAGCCGCGTCAACGACCAGATCGAGATCGTCGGCGGCACGCGGGTCAGTGTTTCGATCGGCGTTGCCTCCTTCCCGGACCATGCCTCGGACCCGGACGGGCTGATCGACGTCAGCGACCGCGCGCTCTACGCCGCCAAGGGAGCCGGCCGCAACCGGGTCACGGTGGCGGTGGCGGTGCTCTAAGCGGAGCGGGTACCGGTGGCAGCCGCATTGAACCTGCCGGCGTCGCTGACGTTCGTCGAGCGCGACTGGCTCTCGTCCAACCACCTGATCGGCCGCAGCGATACCGGCAACGTGCTGGTCGATACCGGCTACTGCTCGCGCCGCGGCCTGACGCTTCAGCTGATCGACCGCGCGCTCGGCGGTGCGCCGCTTCACCGGATCATCAACACGCACACCCATTCCGACCACGTCGGCGGCAACGCCGCGCTCAAGGCGCGCTACGGCTGCCGGATCACCATACCGCAGCAGGACCGCGAGGCAGTGACGCTCTGGCAGGACGAGAAGTTGAACTACCAGACCTTCGGGCAGGCCTGCGACCGGTTCGAGGCGGACGACTACTTCGACGCCGGCGACATCGTCGAGATCGGCGGCCTGACCTGGCAGGCGCTGGGGTCGCCGGGACACCATATGGAATCGCTGCTGCTCTACCAGCCGGAGCACCGGATCCTGATGTCGGCGGACGCGTTGTGGGAACACGGCTTCGGCATCGTCTTCCCGGAATTCGTCGATGAGCCCGGCTTCGCCGCGCAGGAAGCCACCCTGCTGATGCTGGAGGACCTGCAGGTCGACATCGTGATCCCGGGCCACGGGCGGATGTTCGGCGATTTCGGGCAGGCCCTGCAACGCGCACGCCAGCGCCTCGCCTACTTTCGGGCAAATCCGCAGCGCCACGCGTTCCTGGCGATGAAGGTGGGCCTGTCGTTCATGCTGCTCGATCGCCAGCGCCTCGCATTGGCCGAACTCGAGACGACCTTCGGCGAGCTGCCCCTCATCCAGCGGATCAACCGCAAGTACTTCAACATGGACACGGCCGGCCTGACCCGCGGCGTGGTGGCGGCGCTCCTGGAAGCCAAAGCGGGGCGCGTGATCGACGGCTGGCTGCTTCCGCCAGCCCAGACGGAGTAGCGCCCTATTGAAGCTCCCAGTCAAGAAGCTAGCAAGCACCCGCCGCTGATTCCGAAAGGCGTTGAAGCTGCCGCCTGGCTCTAGCCAAACTATCTGATCGGGAAGAAGCTCGTTCGGGTCTCCATTCTTCTTTAACGAACTGTGAGAGACGCGCGTTATAGCCAAGCCCCTGGCTTGCAACTGCTCCCCGGAGCTTGATCAAATCTTCTCGCATCCTTCGCGGTGCTCGCCGGGCAAGCATCAACAACAAAGACTTCGGATCGGGCAACTCGTCTGGGCGTGGAGGGAGAACTCCACCGGGTCCAATTAGTGATCGCATCGCCGGATGATCCGCGAGGAGCCATGACTCGATCTCACGTACTGCGACACGGAGCACGAAACTCGCGGGAGCTACACGCCTCCCCACGAAAGAGTTTCGAAGTTCCGGAGGACACCTCGCAACATCCAAGTCGGTAATCACAACCACAGGCTGTCGTTGTGCCATTTGAAGAAAGTTAGGGATGCGCGCCCGCAAGTACCCGTTGCCTCCTTTGCGGAGACATTGTCCCACTTCAAGGTTCGCCTCTGCAGCTAACGAAAGGCCGACTTGCTCACTTACCTCGTCCTCCGTGGCCAGTACGATCCACGTCATCACCAGAGACCCAACTGCTCTGCAGTGCTCGGGCGGGTTTTCGGTAGCACTACTTCGGCCACTGATAGTCCGCTCTCAAGCGCGAAAGCCTCTCGCTCGTCGATAGGCCGCACGAGGGTGCCCTCTTGTGCCGGAAGAAGGACCAATACTCCACGGCCATCAATTCCAGGATTGCTAAGGAGAGCTTCACTGTGAGTGCTTATCAGGACCTGTCGAAACCGGCGCTTCATACCGCGCTGTGCCCTCTCAAGTAGACGAGGTATTTCACGAACGATACCGTCGTTTAAGGAAAGCTCTGGCTCTTCGAGAAGCAGCAATGAGTCACCTTCGAGAAGGACCCATAGCAGGCCCAACAGGCGGAGCGTTCCATCCGAGAATTGCTCCTCTCGCTGCCAACCTGCGTTTGGGCGGTAGTGGGTGTACATCGCTTCAAGATGAGGCCGTCCGTTGACTTGATCTGCCCCAAAACGAAGTTTCTTGAACTGCGGAACCGCCAAGACGAGAGCTTGCTCGATCTTCTTAAGACGCGATTCCCGCGTCTTCGCAGGCGTCCTCGCCACTCTTTCCAGAAACCCCTGCCCGAAAGGATCATCTTCGAGGCGCTGACCTCCGATCAGTTCCCCGTACTTCAACAATTGTGGGACAAGATGAAGGTACGTAGTCTCGCCAAAGAAACTCGCCAGCTCTCGAAACCGCGCATTCACTTGGATCTGCTCCAATGCGGTTTGCGTAAGCCGAACCACGTCTTTCTTGTCTTCGCGCTCCGGACGATCCAGGATGAGGTCCTCATCTTTCCAAACCTCCTCTTTCGAGATCAGTGTCCGCTGCGCTCCCTTGCCCTCTGGCTTGAACCCGAGGACATACCTCCAAGAAGGCCTTACGTCATCGGCGCTTTCAGCAATATGCACTTCAATCCGTACCTCAGGATCGCTTCGCGCATGGAGGCAGCGAAGCTTCTGAACCCCTCCACGATCGTGCACTGCCTTCTGTAGCCCTCCTCCCTGAGGTTTACTCACGTCTCGCAGGAATCTAAAGACATCAAGAAGGTTCGATTTTCCTGCTGCGTTTGCACCGAGCAGGTAGGTTCGCTCACGCATCGGGACGTCGACCTCGCGAAAATTCCGCCAGTTCTTGAGGATCAGGCGCGTGACTAACATTTGCGGGCCTCGGGGAGAGCGAGATGAGTAAAGACTGGCCGGTCAGAAGCAGACAGGCATCTACTTATGGCACGATCGATTCGTGAATGAGCACGGCAGCCCGCCTAGCGCCTCCCAATTGATTGGAGGCGAAGGCTCCTTAAC
>JACCRJ010000185.1 GCA_013813615.1 Lautropia sp.
GTCTTTCACCTGGCATAGGAAATGCTCTACGTCGTTGTCTGAAAAAAATCGGCGTATCGCGCGGCAGTAGCCGGCCTCCTACCGCCGACCCAACGACACGCCTGCATCGCAGGCTCGACAGAGAGGAAGGGAAAACGTGAAAAAGACTCGTGCCGGCTTCACCACCGCAGGTTTACTGTATGCCGCTGCCACCATGGGGGCTGTCGCGCTGCCGGGGGTCGCCGTCGCCGATGCTACCTCGACCTGACCGCCACTTATCCGCTCAGGGAAGGCCTGAACCTGATCGCCCACGTCGGCCACCAGAAGTTCAAGAACTACGGGGACATCGACTACACCGACTACCGCCTGGGCGCCACCTATGACTGTGGTCAGGCCTCACCTGGGGCACGTCGGTGATCGGCACCGACGACGATTTCACCTTCACCAAGCCGAACGGCCGCACCCGGGACCTGGGCAAGGCCACGGTGGTGCTTTCCGTCGGCAAGACGTTCTGAGGAAGGTAGCCGCCGCCCTGACCGACCGCCATTGAATACCAGGAGAAAACATGAAACTGATCACTGCCATCATCAAGCCTTTCAAGCTGGACGAGGTGCGTGAGGCACTGTCCGCGATCGGCGTTCAGGGCATCACCGTCACCGAGGTCAAGGGCTTCGGGCGCCAGAAGGGACATACGGAGCTGTACCGCGGTGCGGAGTATGTCGTCGACTTTCTGCCCAAGGTCAAGGTCGAGGCGGCCGTGGCCGACGACCTCGTGGACCGTGCCGTCGAGGCGGTCGAACAGTCGGCCCGCACCGGCAAGATCGGCGACGGCAAGATTTTCGTCTTCAATCTGGAACAGGTCGTGCGTATCCGGACCGGCGAAACCGGCGCGGATGCGCTCTGACCCGCCGGCGAAACGCATCTACGCAAGTAAAACAGAGGATCCCATGAAAAGTGAAATCTCGATGAAGCGGATAGGCGCGAGCTTCGCGCTGATGGCCGCGTTGCTGTTCGGCGCCTCCGTCGCCTCGCCGACGGTCGCGGCGGAGCCCGTCCAGCCGGCAGCCACGGCCACCCTGCTGCTCGCGCAGGCGCCGGCCGCCAATGCGCCTGCGGCTGACGCGCCTGCGGCTGCCGAAGCCCCCACCCTCAACAGCGGCGACACCGCCTGGATGCTGACGTCGACGATGCTCGTCATCCTGATGACGATACCTGGTCTGGCCCTGTTCTACGGGGGCCTGGCGCGATCCAAGAACATGCTCTCGGTGCTCATGCACGTGATGGCGATCTTCGCGCTGATCACCATCCTCTGGGCGATCTACGGATACAGCCTGGCCTTTTCAGGTGGCGGCCTCTTCTATGGCGACTTCAGCAGGCTGTTCCTCAAGGGCATCACGCCGGACACGCTGTCGGGAACCATCCCGGAGTACGTGTTCGTGGCCTTCCAGTCGACATTTGCCGCCATCACCTGCGCGCTGATCGTCGGCTCGTTTGCCGAGCGGATCAAGTTCTCCGCGGTCCTCCTGTTCTCGGTGCTGTGGTTCACGTTCGCGTATCTGCCGATGGCGCATATGGTATGGGCGCCCCCGGGACTGTTGTTCGTGGATGGCGCGCTGGACTTCGCCGGTGGCACGGTCGTGCACATCAACGCCGGGGTTGCGGGCCTGGTGGGCGCCTGGGTGGTCGGCCGGCGGATCGGCTACGGTCGCGAGGCCATGGCACCCCACAGCCTGACGTTCACCATGATCGGCGCCTCGCTGCTGTGGGTGGGCTGGTTCGGCTTCAATGCCGGCTCCGCCTTGACCGCCGGCGGTGTCGCAGGCCTGGCCTTCATCAACACCATCCTGGCGACCGGCGCCGCCATGGTTGCCTGGCTGATGGGCGAGTCGATGGCCAAGGGCAAGCCTTCGATGCTGGGCGCCGCGTCCGGCGCGGTGGCGGGGCTGGTGGCTGTCACGCCGGCGGCCGGGTTCGTCGGCCCGATGGGTTCCATCGTGATCGGTCTGGTCGCCGGCTTTCTGTGCCTGTGGGGGGTCAACGGCCTCAAGCGGATGCTGGGCGCCGACGATGCTTTCGATGTGTTCGGCGTCCACGGCGTGGGCGGCATCGTAGGAGCGATCCTTACCGGCGTCTTTGCGGCTCCCGGCCTGGGTGGCGTCAAGGGTGCGGACTACGCGATGACCGCACAACTCGTGGTGCAGCTCAAGAGCGTGGCGATCACCATCGTCTGGTCTGCCGTCGTCGCCTTCATCGCCTACAAGATCGTGGACATGATGGTCGGCCTGCGCGTCACCGAGGACGAAGAGCGCGAAGGGCTGGACATCAGTTCTCACGGCGAGACGGCCTACCACCTCTGATGCAGGTGGACCGGCCACCGACGCTGCACTAGCGCCGGCGGCCGGCATCCGCTGCTGGACCTGCCGGCAGCCGCAGCGCCCCCGCCTCCGGGGGCGTTCGTGCGCCTTGCATCTCTCTGCCTGCCTTCCACCGCGCGCCCCCTTGCCCACCCCCCGACAGGCTCGCCGGCTCCCAGGGGCCGCAAGCCACTTTGGGCCGGCTGCACGGGTTGCGTAGAATGCCCAATTCGGCAGGCGTCGCGGCTACCCGCCTTTCCGGCGCCGCGCGCCCGGAACATAGGTCGAGGTCGTGCCCATCATGTCATCGCTGAAGTCGCCCCTGAAGCTCGCGTTCATTGTCGACCCGCTGCACAAGCTCAAGATCGAGAAGGACAGCACGGTGGCCATGATGGGCGCTGCCGTGGCACGGGGCCACCGGCTGTTCGCCTGCGAGCAGGGGCAAATTTCCCTGTCGAACGGCCGGGTCGCCGGCGATTTCGCGGAGCTCACGCTGACCGGCGAGACGCCCCGCTGGTATCGCGCCGGCCCGGCGGCAGAGACGGCGCTGGCGGACTTCGACGCGGTGCTGATGCGCAAGGATCCGCCATTCGACATGGAGTACGTCTACTCCACCTACCTGCTCGAGCACGCCGAGCGCCAGGGGGCGAGAGTGGTGAACGCACCGCGGGCGGTGCGCGACAACAACGAGAAGTACTCCATCACCGAGTTCCCGGCGCTGACCACCGACGTGCTGGTGACCCGGGACCCGGGGCGCATCCGGGAGTTCGTCGCCCGCCACGGCGAAGCGGTCCTTAAACTGCTCGACGGCATGGGCGGAGCATCGATCTTCCGGGTCCGCGGCAACGACCCGAATCTGTCGGTGATTCTGGAGACGATGAACCAGTTCGGCAGCCGCACGGTGATGGCGCAGAAGTACCTGCCGGCGATCTCGGCGGGCGACAAGCGCATCCTGCTGATCGGCGGCGAGGTGGTTCCGTATGCGCTGGCGCGGGTACCCATGAGCGGAGAGTCGCGCGGCAACCTGGCCGCGGGCGGCACCGGCCGCGCCCAGCCGCTGTCGGCGCGGGACCGCGAGATCGCGACGACGCTTGCGCCGATCCTGCTGACGCGCGGCCTGTTCCTGGTGGGGCTGGATGTTATCGGCGACAACCTCACCGAAATCAACGTCACCAGCCCCACCTGTTTCCGCGAGATCGCCGACCAGACCGGCTTCGACGCCGCCGGTCTCTTCATCGCCCGGCTGGAAGAGCTGATTACCGGCGCCGGCGGCCGCGGCGTCCCTTCCGCCCCGGCCCCCGCCGTATGATTTCTGTCCTGGTCATCGCGCACGAGCCACTGGCCACCGCGCTCATCCACTGCACGAGGCACATCTACGGCCGCCTGCCTTACCAGGTAGCCGCGCTGGACGTCATCCCGGACGAGGACCCGGACATCGCGCTGCGCGCGGCACGCGACCTGGCCGCGCGGGTCAATGACGGCAGCGGCCTGGTCGTCCTCACCGACTTGTTCGGCGCGACGCCGGCGCGGGTCGCCGTGCAGCTGGCGGAGCCGGGGCGTGTGATGGTGTTCCATGGCGCGAACCTGCCGCTGCTGCTGAAGCTGCTCAACTACCGCCGCAACGTGCCGCTGGAGGATCTGGCGCGCAAGCTGCAGGCTTCCATCACCCACAGTATCGGCCTCGTCACGCCTCAGATGGCGGGAATGGACGAGGCGAGGCCGCAGGGACAGCCCCCTCGCC
>JACCRJ010000253.1 GCA_013813615.1 Lautropia sp.
GGGGGCTAATTCGCGCCCTCGGTGTCGTCCACCCGATGTGGCGGGAGCTCGCGCGCATGAGTTACCTGTGCCTCATGCGCTAGACGGCAGCGCACTGGCGAGGATCGTCGGCGCGTTGCCGTCGACGCCGGTCGTGCCGGCACTGCGCCAGGCGCTGATCGACCTGGGCCTTGGACTGAAGGCGGCGCCTGCGGACATCGGGGCCGCATGAACCGACTCGCCGAACTACCAACCTGCCGGCGCTCGCAACAGCCCATGAACAAACGCCTGCGGCGAAAGCCGCAGGCGCTTGAATTGACGAAGTGATCTGGCGCGCCCGGCAGGATTCGAACCCACTATCCCTTGGTTCGTAGTCAATACAAGCGCAATCCACATTGGTCCTTCAGCAGGCAGGATGCACCCTATGAGCATTACAAAACAAGCAGTTACGACATCTCATTGTCCTGAGATGTCCGACGCCGTACACTGAAAGCCTGCGAGAAGTAGTCACCATGTAGTCACCAGAAAAGCGCGGTGACTACGTCCGGGAACACAAGGGCAACAGTGGGCACGATCACCGACAAGGCCATGCAGGCCAACGCCACGACCGAAGAGCAGTGGCTGACCGAAAGCTTCGGCCGGGGCGCCGGGGCTCTACTGGGTCGGATCACGCCGGCCGGATCGCGCGTCTTCTACTTCAGGTATGCCGGCACGAAGGGCCAAGTGCGGCTGCCCATCGGGCCGTTTCACCCCAAGGGCGATGGGCGTGCCAGGTTCACCGTCGGTCAAGCCCGCGCGCAGGCCATGACCTGGGTTGCACTGCGCCGTGACCACCATGTGGCCGACCTGCGCGAGTTTCTTGCCCAAGCGCAGGTCGACAGCCAGCAAGCCGCCGAAACCGAGCGGAAGCGCGCAGCCGAAGAGCAACGGCAGGTTGAGGCTGCGGCCCTCGCGGCGACCGAACTTCAACCGCGCATTCGTGCCGACGGCAAGCGAGTGGGCCGCAAGGACGGCGGGCAGTACGTGGCCGAGCAATTCACGCGCCACGTCTTTCCGCTGATCGGCAACATGGTGTTGGAAGATGTCCGCAAGGCTGACCTGTTCCAAGTGCTGGACGCACAGACCACTGCCGGCAAGGCCCGTACGGCCAACGTGCTGCTGTCTGACCTGAAGCAGATGCTGGACTTTGCGCTGGAGCGCGAATTGATCGTGGTCAACCCGCTAGCCACGGTTAAGAAGGCCAAGGTGGGCGGCAAGGATGTGGAGCGCGAACGGGTGCTGTCTGAGGACGAGGTCCGGCACCTGGTGGACGCTCTGCCCCGCTCGCACCTGAACCAGCGCAGCATCGGTGCGGTTTGGGTGACGCTTGCCACCGGTGTTCGAGTCGGCGAATTGATGGGCGCGGTGTGGTCGGACTTCGCCATCGGCCAATTCGAGAGGCTGCGGGGGCTGCGCGAGGCGCTGACCGACAGCACCGACGGCACGCTTTCGCCCTGGGTGTTCCCGGCCACCAACAACGCGCGGCCGGTGTGCATCAAGAGCTTCGGCAAGCAACTGGCCGACCGGCAACGCGCGCCTGAGCAACGCCTCTTGAACCGCAGCAAGGCCACCACCGCGCTGATGCTGCCCGGCGGCAAGTGGACGGCGCACGACCTGCGACGCACCGCGGGTACGCTGATGGCGCGACTCGGGTTCAGCACCGACACGATCAACGAGTGCTTGAACCACATCACTGCCGACCGGATGGCGCGGGTGTACATCCACGACCGGCGCGAGGCCGATCAAGCCCGAGCCTTCGACGCGCTGGGGGCGTGGCTTTCGGATATCGCCAACGGCAACGCGCCCGCTTCTAACGTGCGAATGCTGCGGGCTGGCTGATCGCCCACTTGCGACTCGCCCGGCGAGCGCTTTTCAAGCTGCCAGCCGGAGCCTCGGCATGGACTAAACGTCTGCATCCACTGGCACCAGGCGTGTCCAGCCAGCCCCTGAAGCAGTTGAAGCACCCACGTCGGGTACTCAATGCGGAAGCGCTCTAGGTGAGCAGGGCCGCGACGCCCGGCTCGGACGCTTCCGTGTGGATGAAGCGGATCCGCTCTCCTTCGGCAAAGCCATCGACAGGCGGCACCACCGTACCAAAAAGATACCGCGCGCCGAGTACGAAGCCGGCAATTATCACCGCGATCAGCGCCGTGACCGTCAAGTTGCGTTTCATACGCTTCTCCTGTGGTTCCTGCTGTCAGCGCAGGTTCGCGATCTTCAAGGTCAGCTGGCTCTGTCTGCCGCGCGTCCGGCGCATTCATCTGCGTCTTCATGGCAGCGGTACCTCCGCATATAGGCCGAACCCGATCGACCAGGCTCCGAGAGCGATCAGGATCACGCCGGACCATTTCGGAAACCGCGTCGCCTGGCGGGCCAGCCAGTCGAGCAGGCGCCTCGCCCGCGCGGAAAATACCGCAGCGACGAGCGGCGCCGAGAGGAAGAATCCGAATACCGCCAGCGCAGTGAATCCGGCCGTGACAGTCGCCCCGGATGCGCCGGTCGCTGCGGCGGCCGCAAGCAGCGCAGCGAGAAGCGGCGCGGCGCAGGCGGGAATGTTCAGCCCGAACAGCACACCGAGCCCTGCCGAGCCACGCAATCCGGCCAATTTGCGGATCGACGGGCCCACCGCAACCATGATCGCCTCGCCCCGGCCGGCAATGAGCAAAATGCCGAGTAGCGCGTAAAGCACGCCCAGGACGACCCAGGCGGCCTGTTGAAAGGCAACGAAGCCGCTGCCGACGACCACGGCAGCGATACCCAGCAGGCCGATGAAGACAGCCCGTGTAGCGGCAAAGAGCGCCGTCTGCCTGATCTTCTCCGCCGCGCCCTCGTCCTCGAGGTACTTGATGAACAGCAGGCTCGAGCCGATCGAGCAGGGCTCGATAAACCCGAAGAGTCCAAGCCCGGCAGGCAGGACGAACAACTGGAAGAGACCGAACTCGCTCACGCCGAAACCCGCCGGTGGAATCCCGGCCGGCCGATCGGCACGCGTGCGGTTGCGCTCACCGTCTGCCGACCTGGTAACCGAGCTGCTCGAGCTTTTCCCTCACCTTGTCGGCGCCGACGGCGGACGGATCGATGGCAACCTCCACCCGCTGCGTCTCGGCGCTCGCCTGCACCCTCTCGACACCGGGCAGGCGGCCGAGCGCGGCCGCTATTCGCGACTCACAACCTTCGCAGCGGATTTTCTCTTCCCCCGTCACTTGGAAATCGACGACTGTGGTCTTCATAGCAGTTTCCTTCTGGAAGTCGCGACATAGAGAACTATGCTGGGTTTGATGCTTGGGTTACGCTCACCTGACCAGCATAAACCCTGGTGTTAAGTGCAAGGTCAAGCGCTGTTCTCGAAGTTTGGTGCGCCAGGCGGTGCTGATGAAGCCGGACCTGTCGACTTGACTTTGGAGCGGCACCAACCTTTAACCTGTGCATGGCGTCACCACCCGCCTTTCAATCAGCGGCGGGACGCTGCTACCTCAACCAAAGCCAGGAGACATAGATGACCAATGCGAACCAACAGCAAAGCGCCGAGGCGACTCGGCAACTGCTGGACTGCTACAGGCTGTGTCTGCAGTGCGCAGCCTCTTGCATTGACCAGCAGGACAGCCAGATGGCCACCTGCATCAAGCTCTGCCAGTTGTGTGCAGATACTTGCGCGTTATGCGTCAAATGCGTGACCGGCAATCTGTCCCAGACCCGGCAGCTTTGCAGCACCTGCGCGGCCGTGTGCGAGGCGTGTGCCGCGGAATGCGACAAAAAGGGACCGGGCATCATGAAGGAATGCGCTGACGCCTGCCGTGCCTGTGCCGCAAGCTGCAAACAACTGGCTTCCTGAACGCAGCCGACAGGTCTCACCCGGGGTCCGCGGGCACGCGGTTGAGCGCATTCAAGATCGGGCAATCATCCAGTGGATGGGTGACCTCGACGCAGTCGTTGATCAGCGCGTCGAGTTCCGCCGACATCGTCTTGAGCGCCTTGATTCTGGCCTCGAGGGCCAGCTTCTTTTCCACTGCAAGCTTGCGGACGTCCGAGCAGCAGGCGGAAGCCTGCTGCGGAAGGGCGAGCAGCTCCCGGATCTCCGCCAGCGTGAAGCCGCACTGCTGCGCCTGCCGGATGAAGTGCACCCGCCGCGCCGTGTTTTGCGGGTAGAGCCGGTACCCGTTGGCGCCTTTAACCGCAGGCGGAATCATTCCTTCGCGTTCGTAATAGCGCAAGGTATTGGGCGTGGCGCCGGCGAGCGCCGCCAGTTTGCCGATGGTAAGCACGGTTGTTCCCTCGAGCCGGGATCGACACTGTAAACCTTAACGTAAAGGCGAAGGTCAAGGAGCTGTTCCAGCACCGTGCTCCGCCAGGCGCGATCAGTTAGTCACCACCGGCGCAGGCGTGGTCTGTAAGGGTTATGGAGCAAACCGCGTCAAATGAGACGGGGTGTGCGCATCGGGACCGAGGCAGGAGCGGCCCTTGCTGTAGATAACCGCTTCCTGCAGGATCGGAGCGCATTCCGAAGTCAGACACCGAAACAAGGAACAACACATGGCACACGAACAAGTGCATCCGGCCCCCCGCGCCGGGTCGGCCGGAGTCAGAAGCACCACCGACTGGCGCGCCTCCGTCTGGGCCGGCCTGATTGCCGGGCTGGTCTTCATGATGCTGGAGATGGTGATGGTCTGGCTGTTCATGGGGCAGAGCCCGTGGGGCCCACCCCGCATGATGGCCGCGATGGTGATGGGGCCGGAGGTCCTGCCACCGCCTGCAACTTTCGCGATGATGCCGATGATGGTCGCCATGATGATCCACTTTCCGCTGTCGGTGGTCTACGGCCTGGTGATCGGTTGGATGGTGCACCGGATGGACATGGGAATGGCCGTGCTGGCCGGCGCAGCCTTCGGGCTGATCGCGGTCTACTTCGTCAACTTCTACCTCATCGCGCCCGCCATGTTTCCCTGGTTCGTCGAGGCCCGCAACTGGATCGGCGCCTTCGCGCACCTCATGTTCGGCGCCGTCGCGGCGGCAGCGTATATCCGCCTTCGCAAACCCAGGTCCAGGGTCTGAGCTGGCTCAGCCGCACCGGAGCGCAGGATGACCAAGGCATATGATCTGGTTGCAATCGGCAGCGGAACCGCCGCCACGGTGGCGGCGACGCGGCTGCGTGCGGCCGGCCGCGCGGTTGCGGTGGTCGATCAGAGGCCCCTGGGAGGAACCTCCCTGCGCGGGTGTGATCCGAAGAAGCTTCTCGTCGGCGCCGCGGAGGCCGCAGATCATGCGCGGCGCATGAGATCCCGGGGTGTCCATGGCGACATCGGCATCGACCGGCCCGAGCTGCTTGCCTTCAAGCGCAGCTTTACCGATCCGATCCCTGCCACCCGGGAGCAGCGCTATCAGGGACAGGGAGTCGGCATCTACCGTGGCGTAGCGAAGTTCACCAGCGGCAGCAGCCTGCAGGTGGGGGGCGCCACCCTCGAAGCAAGGCATGTGCTGATCGCTTCGGGCGCCGAACCCGCCAAGCTTGGCATCCCCGGCGAGGAGTACCTAATCACCCATGAGGGATTTCTGGATCTGCCGGCCCTGCTGCGGCGGATCCTCCTCGTCGGCGGCGGGTACATCGCTGCCGAGTTCTCGCACATTGCCGCCCGCGCCGGTGCCCAGGTAACGATCCTGCAGCATGGCGAACGCATGCTCAAGGGATTTGATTCCGACCTGGTCGCCTGGCTCATGGAAGCATTCGACGAGATCGGCATCGATGTCCGCCTGCAGTCCAGCGTAAAGGCCGTCGAGAAAAACGGCGCCGGCCACCGGGTACACGCCTCTTCAGAGGGCCAGGCGCTGACACTGGAAGCCGACGTGGTCGTCCATGCCGCAGGCCGCGTCCCGGCGCTGGCATCGCTCGAGCTGGAAACCGCCGGCGTCGTGGTCGAACGCGGCAGACTCAAGCTGAACGAATTTCTTCAAAACGTCTCCAACCCGTGCGTCTATGCGGCGGGCGACGCGGCGCAAGCCGGACCGCCGCTGACCCCCGTTTCCAGTCACGACGCGAAGGTGGTTGCGGCCAACCTTCTGGAAGGCAATCATCGAAGCCCGGATTACAGCAGCGTGCCAAGCGTCGCCTTCACCATTCCACCGATTGCGGCGGTCGGGCTGAGTGAAGCGGCGGCTCGCGAGCAGGGACTGAAGTTCACGGTGAAGTCGCAGAAGGCCCCGGACTGGTTCACTGCGCCAGGCCGCGCAGTCGGTCTACGGCTTCAAGACACTGGTCGAGGCAGGCACCGGCGGCATTCTCGGTGCGCATCTGGTGGGCCCGCATGCGGACGAAGTCATCAACCTGTTCGCGCTCGCGATCCGGCACCGCTTGTCCTCGGACGATCTCAAGAACGCCATGTTTGCCTATCCTAGCGGCGGCTCGGATATCGGTTCCATGGTCTGAAATGGTAGTGCTACAACTGGAGCGACAATGAGTACGACAACGAGCACAACATCGGGTGACGGTGGCCGTACGGGCCGGGGCTCGGGTTCACAAGGCGCGGGCGCATACCGGCCGGGGGATTCGGCCAGGCAGTTCGATCCCTCGAACACGATGCTGCTGGTCATCGATCCGGTCAATGACTTCCTCTCCGAGGGCGGCGCTGCCTGGGAAATGACCAAGGGTACCGTGAACTCGCACGACGTGATCGGTCATCTGCGGCAGGCGATGGATGCAGCCAGAAGCAAGGGAATTCCGGTGGTGCATGGGCCGATGGCCTACACCGAGGAGGACTATGCCGACGGCAGGCTGCAGTGCCGGTGCGGCATCAATCGGCTGATGTTCGAGCAGAAAATGTTCATTGCCGGATCCTGGGGCGCGGACTTTCATCCTGACCTGAGGCCTCAGGAGGGCGAGGTCGTGCTGCTTCCGCACAAGGGTACGGACGTCTTCGAGACCGATCTGCCGGAGCACCTTGATCGACTGGGTACGACGCATATCGTGATTGCAGGGATGGCGGCCAACCTGTGCTGCGAGTCGACCGGCCGGCGCGCGGTTGAGAACGGCTACGACGTGACCTTTCTGTCCGATGCGATCGGCGCAGAAAACATGATTGCCTATGAGGCTTCGATCCGGGTCAACTATCCGCTGATCGCGAATGCGATCATGAAAGTCGACGAGTTCATCCGCGCAATCGGCGCCGACTCAGGCGATGGCATCACGGCCGCAGCGGGCGATTCGGTGCTGGGGTCGGACCGCGGCAAGGTTGGCGAGGTCGAGAGCGTCCATCCGGAAGCAGAGGTGCCTTACATGACTGTAACCACCGGCATCCTGGGTATTGGCGGCAACGTGTACGTCCCGTGCGAAGCAGTCGTTAAACGGGTGGGCCAGGAGGTATTCATCAACCTGCCGAAACTCGTGGTCGGCAAGATGCCCTGGGACGAGCCGCCAACCCGTGAAAGCCAGGCGCAGAAGATGGGGCCGGCGCTAGCCTCCGTCTCCATGCTCTACGGCACCGTGCAGCCGACCCGTCACGCGCCTCAAAAGCCCTGAATCGGAAAATGCGCATCGGCCGGCGAGGCCGCGGCGCTCAGGCGCCGCTGCCGGCCTGCCCCAGCAGCAGTCGAACTTCTTCCGCAATGATGTCCGGGTGATCCTCCGGCGTGAAGTGCCGACCGTCCGGGAT
>JACCRJ010000271.1 GCA_013813615.1 Lautropia sp.
CATCGTCGTCATGGGCAGCTACCTGATCGCACGGGTCTGGTCGCGGATGCTTGCGCCCGAGAGCCGGGCTACGCTCGACAACACGGCGCTGATGTGGCACTACACGGCGCTGCAGGGCGTCGCCGCCGTCGCCGTGGTGCAGGCCATGCCCGCCCTGATGAACCTCGCCGTGGGATGAACGGCGTGTGAGCGGCGGAACCATGCACAACCGGGAGCACTTCTGGTCAGGCTTCGTCCATGCCTGCCTGCCGCTCGCCGTCTGGGCAGCCCACTTCTTCGCATCGTACGTGTTCGTCGCAGTCGGCTGCCATGCCGGGCTGGATGCGCGGACTGCGCTCGGCATTCCGGTGCTGACGCTCGTGCTGCTGGCTGCGACCCTGCTGGCGGTGGCGGGACTGGCCTGGGTCCTGCTTCAGCCGACACCGACCCGGAAGGCGGGTAGCGGCGGCGACACGGTCGCTACGGCCTTTCGCCGAGGTGCGGCGGTCCTGAGCCTGGTGGCGGTAGCGTGGACGGGCGTACCGGTCGCCCTGCTGCAGTCATGCCTGCAGTGAGCGCTCGCAGGTCAATCCTTCCTCAGGAAGCGGCCGATCTCCCAGTTGAGGAAGGCAGCCGCCGCGGCGTCTGCCGGCGAAGCGGACTGATGACCCCACTCCGAGGGTATCTCGACGAACCGGGCGCCCGGCATGCGCTCGGCTGCCTCGCGCGCCGCAGCGGCGGGGTTGTACAAGTCAAGGGCAGGCGCAAGGACCAGTATCGGCAGTGTCACCGACCGCAGCGCCCGCTCCGTGTCGCCGTTGAAGCCGGGAGTCGTGCCGACGTCGTGCGCATCGTAGGCCTGAGACTGGTAGAGCCAGTCCACCGGCGCGAACCGCTGCTGCTCCCACCATTGCGTGCGATGGCGGATCCATTCGTGGACTTCGGCGGGACCGGCAAACTGCCGGTCGACCTGCTGCGGCGTGCGTCCGGAAATCAGCTGCATCAGGGGTACCCACGCCGACCAGGCGCTGTTGACCGCCCCATCCGCCGCATCCGCCCCATCCGCCCCATCCGCCCCATCCGCCGCACCCGCCGCCAGTGCCCGCAGGTCTGCCAGGAGCGCGCGGCGGGAGGTCTCGTTTATCGCCGCCGCCCAGGCGGTGGTGCGGGCCATCGGGGTCATCGCCACCACCCGTTCCACCCGTGCCGGTTGCGACACCGCCCACTGCAGCGCCTGCATGCCGCCCATCGAGGCGCCCGCGACCGCTTTGAGGCGGTCGACCCCGAGATAGTCCAGCAGCGCCAACTGGCTGGCGACCATGTCGCGAATGCTGAAGGCAGGAAATGCCAGGCCCGGCTGCAGCGTCGAGTTGGACGGCGAAGTAGTAAGCCCGTTGCCGATGGCGTCGACCGCAACGACTATCGTGTCCACCGGATCGAACGCCCGTCCGGTGCCGATCAGGAAGTCCAGGCGGTGATGGCTGCTGGCCACCGCCGAAAGCGCGAGCACGACATTGCCGGCACCCTGCAATGCGCCTGCAGCAGCAAGCGCCTCCGCACCATGTACGACATAGGAAAGCCGGAAGTCCCGGATCGTCTCGCCGCTCTCGAGCCGAAAGTCACCCAGCATGAGTTCGCAATGCGGGCAGTCGATCCAACCTTCCTGCATCGCCGGATGGCGCCCGGCTACCGTTGCATGGGACCGATCGGCAGTCACATCAGCACGACGGCTCGAATCACGCCGCCTTTCGCCATGACGTCGAAGCCTTCGTTGATCCGTTCCAAGGGCAGACGCAGGGAGATCAGTTCATCCAGCTTGAGTCTGCCGTCAAGGTAGCAGCGGGCAAGCCAGGGAAAATCGCGGCGGGGCCTGGCACCGCCGTAGCTCGAGCGGATGACCCGCTTTTCACCCATCATCGATCCGAAGCGCAGCGTGACCTTCTGATCCACATGGACCTTGCCGAGGATCACCGCCTGCCCCCCGACCCGCACCACGTCGTACATCGTCTGAAGAGCCGACTCGCCGCCGGCGCATTCGAACACATAATCCGCCCCGCGCCCCTGCGTCAAGTCCTTCACCGCCGCGGCCACGTCCGGGCAGTCCGGGCCGAGGGTATCGGTCGCACCGAACAACTTTGCTGTTTCCAGTTTCGCGGCGTCGCGATCGATTGCGATGACGCTGCCGGCCTGTTCCATGACAGCGCCCTGCACGGCATTCAGACCGACCGCACCACAGCCGATGACCGCAACATGGGCCCCGGCTTCTACCCGGGCCAGGCGCGACACGGCACCCACACCCGTCATCACCCCGCAACCGATCAGGCAGGCGCGGTCGAAGGGCATCTCGACCGGAACCCGGACGGCACCGCTTTCCGGAACCACGCAGAACTGGGCATGCGACGACATCATCGAGAAATGATGCAGCTTCTCGCCGTGGCGGCTGCCGCTGCCGAGCCGGTAGCGCGACGTCCCGTCCAGCTGATGGCCCGCCGGCTGATGCCGGCTGAAAGG
>JACCRJ010000309.1 GCA_013813615.1 Lautropia sp.
GAAGGGTCAGGTGCTTGGCATTTCAGCGCGCGGGCTCTCGATCAAAACCGCGGATTCGAAGGGCGAGGAATTTCCTTCGTTTCGCGCCTTCTGGATCGAACGTCCCTCCCCGGGAACCCGGTCGATCGTGGTACATGCGCTGCTCGACAGCCAGAGCACGTCGGGGGCCTACCGGTTCACGATTCGCCCCGGAGACGCAACCGTCACCGACATCGAGATCGCACTCTATCCGCGTGTGGAGATCGCGCAGCCCGGGCTAGGCACCTTGACGAGCATGTTCTTCTTCGACGCTCACGATCGCGGCGCCATCGACGACTTCCGCCCCGCTGTTCATGACTCCGGTGGGCTTGCGGTCCATACCGGGCACGGGGAGCGACTGTGGCGGCCGCTGGCCAACCCGCGTGATCTTCAGGTCAGCACATTTGCCGACGCGAACGTGCGCGGTTTCGGTTTGCTCCAGCGCCGGCGGGACTTCCAGGCCTACGAAGATCTCGAGGCCCAATATGAGAAGCGGCCGACCGCCTGGGTCGAGCCGATCGGCGACTGGGGCGAAGGTCAGGTCCACCTGTATGAGATCCCGACCAGAAACGAACACAACGACAACATCGTCGCGTTCTGGCGGCCCAAGGAACCATTCCAGCCAAAGCGGGAGTACATCTACACCTATCGACTGCACTGGACCGGCAACGATCCCAACGCCTCGTCCCTGGCGACCTTCGAGCGCAGCCGTCAAGGTGGCGCCACCGGAAGCCGCCGCCTGTTCGTCCTCGACGTCACCGGCGAACCGCTGAAGAAACTAGCGCCGAAGGCGAAGGTAAGAGGCGAGGTGGTCGCCGACAAAGGCGAGATTACAGATGTCGTGACCCAGCCCAACCCTCATACCGGCGGCTGGCGGTTGACTTTTCACCTCGACCCGGAAAAAGCGACGGCGGTCGAACTGCGTGCTCGGCTCATGCAGGAGCAGGAGGCGCTGTCGGAGTCCTGGGTATACCGGTGGACGCCGTAAAGCGTCAGCAGCCCGAGCCTTGCGGTTCGGCCGATGGCGCCAGGGAATGGCCCGCATTGCCGACGGACGCTCCGCTGCAGATGCCGGTCCAGTCGCTCACTGCCGCCCATTCGCTCGGCAGGCTCGCCGCGGCGCCGCGATCACTTCCACTGCGAAGACTCGCCGTATTCGCGAGCACCTTGCTGTTGACGCTGTTCGCGGCGCGCGAAATGTATTTTGTGCTCCAGGTCGCGGGCCTGACGCTGATGGAGCGGTCGGTACTGGGGCTCTTCGTCATACTCTTCGCCTGGGTCGCCTTTTCGTTCATTACCAACGTCGCAGGCTTCCTGCAGTTGCTGGGTAGCGGGTCTGCTCAGCCCGATGGGGAGGAGGTGGCGCCACTGCCCACCCTGTCGACCCGGACGGCGCTGCTGTTTCCGATCTACAACGAAGAGGCGGCCAGGGTGGTCGCGCGGCTGCAGGCGATAGACGAGGACCTTTCGCGCGCGGGGGCGCTGGCTGCATTCGACTTCTTCATTCTGAGCGATACCACCAGGCCCGACATCTGGATTGCGGAGGAAGAGGCATTCCTGAAGGCGCGCGAACGGACAGGGGCGCACAACCGACTTTTCTACCGTCATCGGCGGCACAATGAGGGCCGCAAGGCGGGAAACATCGCAGATTGGGTGAAGCGGTTCGGCGCCCGGTACGAGCACATGGTGGTGCTTGACGCCGACAGTCTCATGAGCGGCGAAGCGCTGGTGAGGCTGGCCGCCGCCATGGAGCATCGGCCGCATGTCGGCCTGATCCAGACCCTGCCTCTCGTCGTCAACGGCTCGACCGTCTTTGCGCGTCTGCAGCAGTTTGCCAACAGGCTTTATGGGCCGCTGCTTGGCCAGGGGATCGCGTGGTGGCACGGCACCGAAAGCAACTACTGGGGCCACAACGCCATCATCCGCACGCGTGCCTTTGCCGAGCACGCCGGGCTTCCGACACTTCCAGGACGCAAGCCGATCGGCGGCGAAATCATGAGCCACGACTTCGTGGAAGCCGCGCTCATGCGCCGCGGCGGCTGGGCCATTCAGATTGCGCCCGAGATCGGCGGCAGTTATGAAGAGTCGCCGCCGGCGCTCAGCGACTATTCCGTCCGGGACCGTCGCTGGTGCCAGGGCAACCTCCAGCATGCCGGCGTCCTGCCCGCGCGAGGACTGCACCCGATAAGTCGCCTTCACCTGCTCACGGGCATTGGGGCCTACCTGACTGCGCCGCTTTGGCTCTTGTTCTTGCTGGCGGGCATCCTGATCGCGCTGCAGGCGCAGTTCATCCGACCTGAGTACTTCCCGCGAGATTTCGCGCTCTTCCCGGATTGGCCCGCTCAGGATCCGGTCCGCGCGGCGTATGTGTTCGCGGGCACCATGAGTCTGCTCTTCCTTCCGAAACTGCTTGCTTACCTTGCCGTCGTTGCGCGTGCAGAGCAGCGCCGTGGATTCGGGGGAGCCGCCCGCGGCCTTGCAAGCGTCGTGTTGGAGTCCGTGATCTCCGGTCTCATGGCGCCCGTGATGATGCTCAATCAATCGGTCACTTTCGTGGCGGCGCTGGCGGGACGCGACATCGGCTGGAGCGTGCAGCGGCGTGAAGGCGGCGCCCTGCCGTGGAGCGAGGTCGCGCGGGGCTACATCTGGCACACGCTGTTCGGCCTATCGCTCGCAGCCGCGGCCTATGCTGTGTCGTGGTCGCTCTTCCTCTGGATGTCTCCTGTCATCGCGGGTCTCCTGCTTGCGATTCCACTGGCAGCTTTGACTGCGGATGCGAGGCTCGGCCGCGGACTTCAGCGTCTGGGCCTGCTCCGGATCCCGGAAGAGGTCCGACCGCCCTCGATCCTGGTCCGTGCGAATGAGCTTGCGCGCACGCTGGTGCAGGCTTTACCGGACATGGATGCCATCTCACGCCTGTCACAGGATGAAGCGCTGGTCAGGGCGCATGCTGCGATGATCGAGACGCGCCCCCGTCGGCGCGGAGAGATCGACACACAACTGGTCGTCGGCCTGGCAAGGCTTGAGGATGCAAGGTCAGCGGAGGAAGCCCGCCTGATGTTGAACGCTTCCGAGTTGAACGCGGTCCTGTCCGACCGGAACGCATTCCAGCGGCTCATGTCGGTGATCCGTTCGCCGGTGCAGGCAGGCACCGACGCGAATAACCTGTGACCCTGCGTCAACCCTTCTTGTCCGCCATGTCCACGAACGCTTCGATCAGTCCCTCAGGCGCCTTCACCAGATGCTCCGGGGCCGGGAAACGGCCCGACCGAACCTCCTGCACAAATTCCTTGAACCCGGCGACGCGTTCAGCCTGCATTGCCTGCTTCATCTTGAGGATGTTCCGGTACTGCTTCGTGTGCCGCGGATACGGCGGACCGTTGTTGCCCAGGATGTCTTCGGCGAACAGGAATTGGATATCGCCCCCGCCACCGGCCCCGATCGAGGAAGTCAGAAGGCTGGTGCGCTTGCTGATCTGGGCCAGCAGTTCGGCGGGGATCACTTCAACCTCCACTGCCCAGGCGCCCGCGTCCTCGAGCTTCCTGATCTCCTGGTAAACCCATAGCGCTTCGTCGATCGTCTTGCCTACGGCCCGCAATCCGCCGGTCCAGGTGCTCTTTCTCGGGACCAGCCCGGCATGACCTTCGACGGGAATGCCGGCTTCCGCGGCCGCAGCCACGAAACGCGGCGACCACTGACACATGATGGCGTCCGCACCCAGTTCCATGGCCTGGTAGCCGATGCGAACCGCTTCCGCTTCCGTCGCTGCGGCCACCAGGGGGACCGAAAACGACATGAACGTATGGGGTGCGGCCTTGCGGATCTCCGCGGCGAGATCGGGGCGCTTCGGATCGAAGCGGACCTTCATCAGGTCGATGCCGGCCTCCTCGGCGGCAACCGCCTCCTCCGCCGAAAACGGCAGCGTCTCGGTCAGCACGCGCTTGCCCTTCAGGTCGCGCAGATCCCTCACCGTGTAGTTGCGGGTGCCGTACGCCCCACCCAGCGTCATTACGCGCTTCAGGCCGCGCTGGGCGGCATCGCGCGGCGGAATGCCGCCATCACCGGTTGCGTGCGTTGCCATGGATCAATGCCTCCTTGGTGTTTTTCCGATTCGATCCGCCTGACCGGAACCGGCCTTCCGGTGTGACCGGGGAACGGTTTTTCACGACTCAGTCCTGTCCCCTGGGCAGCTGCGACGTGCGCGACCCGGAGAGGCGCCGCGCCAGTTCCAGACGCACGGCACTCTCGACATCCTCAGGGAACTTGCGGGCGAAATAGTATCCACTTCCCAGCACGTCATCCAGGTCACCCACTTCGATCCAGGAGGGGCGGGCGTCAATGAACCGCGAAAGGTAATGTATCGCGGGAGCTCCCTTCAGGTGCGAGTTCATGAAGACCGTCGCGTAGAGCATCTCGTCAGGCATGTGGATGCGCTTGAAATACTCCAGGATCGGGCCGTTCTGCGTGTTCTCCAGCAGGTAGGCGCAACCTCGGCGCGACGCTCCGAACCAGTTGCTTCCAACATAGCAGGGGTAGGCATCCGAGAAGATGTGGTCGAAGCCGAAGCCTCGCTCGGCGGCCTTCGTCAGGCCGAGGCCGACCAACGCTTTCAGAGCCGAAAAAACACCTGCGTCGAGCCGGCTTGCAGTAGGGAAACTCAGGCCGGCGTGATTCCCCATTGGCGAGTCATTGCCCAAGTACCAGCGGCGTGCGCGCCGAAGCGCTCGGTGGCGCCACAGCCCTTCCGGCGCGTAGGCTCTCCACCCATGGCTCATGAGAAAGCGGGCCTCTGCTCCAAGCCTTACCGCGTCGATGAGGTAATCGGCGCCCGCAGACTCCAGATGCGCCACAAGCTCTGGGATTGGACGGATGGGCATGCAGGTCGGGCTAACCAGTTGGAGGAAGTCCCAATCGTTTCTGCCCATGGCCGAGACGACCAGCCTCTGAATTCCCTGAGTGAAAGCCCAGTTCCCCCAGCCTGTCCGCACTGGATCATCGACAAACTGGACGTTGCAGCGGCGTACCGCGAAGTCCGCCTGCTGGCTGAAATCGTGATGGATCAGGATCGGGTGGTTGTCACCGATCGCGTCGCATAGTGCCGCAACCGTACGTGCTGGCTGAACGGCGGACATTACGCCGAAAAGGATTCGCATCTAGAAAACCGGGAGCGCCGCCGGAAACATCGGCGATGTTGCGAAAAATGGAAACTTTAGCACCGCTCGAGGC
>JACCRJ010000310.1 GCA_013813615.1 Lautropia sp.
GCTTCTTGTTGAACTGCTTCTGGATCGGCTCTGACGTGCCCGAGATCCAGATCTTCAGTTCCGCATCGAGATCGAACGTGCCGGCGGTCTCGATGCTGAAATGCGTGATGCTCTTGTAGGGAATGGAACTCAGATGCTCAGGTCAAGCAGGTTGTAGTCCTTCATCGATGCGCGGGCATCATCGTCCCAGACAAAGGTTTCTCCGGCTTCCGCATGAGGCCGGTAGACGAACGGCGTCTCCTCCGGGAAGCGCTGCCGGCGGGCGTCGATTGCATAGCCGATCACGCGGGCGCGATTCGCAATCCGTGCCTGGTCGTAGACACCGGCGGCACCGTGGAGCGTCGCCGGGGCGTTGACGCCCAGCACCGAGCGGCGGCGGTGGAAGCCAAAATTCACCGTCACCCGCCAGTCGGCGCTGGTGTTGGCGAAAGAGCCATGCACCGCCTGCCGGTTGGTCATCGCGACGTCGCCCGGCTTGCAGATCAGCGGAACGGCGTCGAGCAGCCTTTCCGAACCCGCCCGGTGACCATCGCGCGGATGTCGGCGCGGCCGTGGAGATGCGAGCCCGGCACGACCCACACGCCATTGGCCGCGGTGCAGCCGTAAAGTTGCGCCATGAAGTTGAAGCCGTGGCTGCCGGCGTCGAACGAAGGGCTGTCCCAGTGGGTGATGCCGTCCTGATGCCAGGCGACCGACGCGCCGAGGCCCGGCTCCTTGATGAACAGCGCCTCGTTGAACGGGACGAAGTCGCCGCCGTTGACCGCAGCCGCCACTGCCAGCAACCGGGGATGTCCGTAAACCCGCAAGGCGGCCTCGGAAAACTGGAGCGAGCCGAGGATCAGGTAGACGATCTCCTCGGGCGCCTTGGCGGCCGCCTTCGGTTCGAACATCTTCACCGGATGGCGCCCGTTGGCGAAATCGGTGCCGCCTGCCGGATCGCCCAATGGCCGCGACCACAGCAAGGTGGTGGCCTGGTTGCCGGCCGCCAAAGCCGGGCGGCCCTGGCGGTCCACCGCCGCGCCTTTGCGTACCGGCAGGCGGTTCAGGATATCTTTCAGGTCCGCTTCGATGTCCGCGAGTTCATCCGCGCCGAGCACGCCCTCGAACACATAGAAGCCGCAGCGCCAGTAGGCCTCGAGAATGTCCGGGTGCAGCCCGCCGTCCGCGGCGAAGCGGATCGGCCCGCGGTTGTCCAGGGTGAAGGCGCGCCGTTCGCCGTCGGCCAGGTAGGCCCGCATGGCGGCCTCCTGCTCGCCATAATCGGTAGGTGCCGCGTTCATGGGGGGTCTCCTTGAATCAGTTTACTTCAGGGCCGCGCCGGCCGTAGGGCAGAATGTCGCGAGGGGCGCTCCCGCACCCTCGCCGAGATATCCAGGAGACACCCGATGTCCCGTCCACTTTTCAGTTCCTCCGTCGCGGGCAGTCTGCCGAAGCCGGATTGGCTGGCGGAGACCAACAAGCTCTGGCCGAAATGGCAGTCGGAAGGCGAAGCGCTGGCGCAGCGCAAGGCCGACGCTACGCTGCTCTGGATCAAGGCGCAGGAGGATGCGGGTCTGGACGTCATCGGCGACGGCGAGCAGTCGCGCCAGCACTTCGTCCACGGTTTCCTGGAGCAGGTCGACGGGATCGACTTCGATAACAAGGTCAGGATGGGCATCCGCAACAACCGCTACGACGCGATGGTGCCCCAGGTCGTCGACGCAATCCGTTTGCGGGGGCGGGCGCACGAGGCGGAAGCCCGTCTGCTCCGGGCGCACACCAGCCGCAAGACCAAGTTCGCGCTTCCTGGGCCGATGACGATCGTCGATACGGTGGCGGACAACTACTACGGCGACCGCAAAAAGCTGGCGATGGCTTTTGCCGAGTTGCTGAACCAGGAGGCACTCGCGCTCGAGGCCGACGGCATCGACATCATCCAGTTCGACGAGCCGGCGTTCAATGTCTACATGGCCGACGCAGCCGACTGGGGTGTCGCCGCGCTGGAGCGGGCGGCGCAAGGGCTGACCTGCACGACGGCGGTCCATATCTGCTATGGCTATGGCATCCAGGCGAACATCGACTGGAAGTCGACGCTCGGCGACGAATGGCGTCAGTACGAAACCGTGTTTCCGGCGCTCGCCAGGAGCAGCATCGACCAGGTCAGCCTGGAATGCGTCAACTCGCATGTGCCCGCGCACCTGATGGGACTGCTGGAGGGCAAGGACGTCATGGTCGGGGTGATCGACGTTGCAAGCGAGACGATCGAAAGCGCCGAAGAGGTCGCCGATACGATCGGGCGGGCACTGCAGCATGTCCCGAAGGAGCGGTTGCTCGCCTGTACCAACTGCGGAATGGCGCCGATGCAGCGGGAGGTGGCATTGAAGAAAGTTCAGGCCCTCGCGGAAGGGGTGGCGCTGGCGCGCCAACGGCTCGCTTAGGCGACTCTTTCTAATACAGCGCCAGCAGCACCGCGGCGCCTCCCGATGCGATGAGGCTCAGCGCCCACAGGACCTCCAGATCGAGCCAGGCCGATCGCAGCGCCCGCAGTCCGACATAGCGATAGACGACCCACGCTGCGGCCAGCCCGGAGACGATCATGGCGGCCGAATGCAGCAGTGAGACGCCGATTGCGGTTCCGACGCTGGAGCGCATGAGCGCCATCACCCCTTCGTGATCGAGTGCGCCGGGCACGCGACCCGCGGCGTCGCCCGGCGTCTCGCAGAGCCCCATGAGTATCGGCAGCAGCATCAGTGCGGCTCCGTGCGCGGTGGCCATCAGCAGGGACCACAGCATGAGCTGGGATGGCCGCACCCGCATCAGCCACCGCGGGTGGCGGCGCAGGAAAAACCGCGACACGCCGAAAAGGACCACCAGCGCGCCGGCGCCGATGCGGATCTCGCTGCCCCAGATCAGGAGCCCGGACAGCATCGAGAACGGCACGAGCACCAGTGCCATCGCCAGCAGATGACCGGCACCGAGCGGCAGGAACGTGGCGCCGACCGCCACGCCACGCTTCTCGGTCAGGCCGTTGGCCACGGCCAGCGGCCAACCCATCGCCGGATTCAGGCCGTGATAGGCACCGACCGCCACCACGCCCAGCCAGAGCATCGCGGTCGCGTCGTCGAACATGGCCGGGCC
>JACCRJ010000312.1 GCA_013813615.1 Lautropia sp.
GCTCAGGTGCTGATCCAGTTGCGCCCGGCGGGCGTCCGATGACTCGATCACGGTGGCGCGACAGCGGGCTCGCGCCAGCACCACCGCGATGTCAGCTCCCATCGTGCCGCCGCCGACGACGACTGCGCGTGTCGACGCCGGTTGGAGGATTGTCGTCATTGGCGCTCCACGGTCAGAACTCGTTGTCGTCGCGTCCGAGGGGATTCAGGCCTGCCTGCATCGACCCGATTGTAATGAGACGGCCGCTTCGAAGGACCGGCGATGGCGGTATATTTGCCGGGATCCAGGCATGTAAAGGAGAGCGATGGTATGGCGCCAGGGCAGGGCTTCGGGATCGACGAAGTGGTTGCGCAACTGCGCGACCTTCGCAATCAGTCGCTGCAGAGCCGCAGGCGCAGTGGCCGGCCGCCCAAGCTGCCGTCACGGGTCGCGCTGCGCGAGATCATCGACGGCCTGGCGGCCGCCATGTTCCCTAACCGCCTGGGGAGGCCGGACCTTACCGTCGAAGGCATCGACCATTTCGTCGGCCATACGCTGGATGTGGCGCTGCGTTCGCTGAACGAGCAACTGGGGCGGGAGCTGCTGTTTGCATCCAACCTCGATTCGCTGAGCGAGCAGGATGCGGCCCGGGCGCTGGCCATCACCCGCGAATTTGCGGCGACCCTGCCGCGGATCCGGCAGCTGCTGGACACCGACATCCTGGCCGCCTACCAGGGCGATCCTGCGGCCCGCAGCATGGACGAGGTCCTGGTCTGTTACCCCGGCATCGCCGCCATCACCCATTACCGGCTGGCCCACGTGCTGTACCGGCAGGGGGTTCCGCTGACTGCCCGCATGATCGCGGAGCTTGCGCATTCGCTGACGGGAATCGACATCCATCCCGGCGCGGATATCGGCGAGCGCTTCTTCATCGATCACGGTACCGGTGTCGTCATCGGAGAGACCGCCGTCATCGGGCGCAACGTCCGCCTGTACCAGGCGGTGACGCTTGGCGCGAAGCGCTTCCCGGCGGGCGAGGACGGCGCCCTGGCCAAGGGCGATGCCCGGCATCCGATCGTGGAAGACGACGTGGTGATCTATGCAGGCGCCACGGTGCTGGGGCGCGTGACCATCGGCCACGGCTCCACCATCGGCGGCAACGTGTGGCTCACCCGAAGTGTTCCGCCGGGCAGCAACGTATCCCAGGCGCAGGCGCTGACGGACGCGGTGATCGGCGTCGCCGGTTCCTGATCAGAAGCGCATCGAAGGGCCGTCGGGCCTTCGAGCGGGCGTGCCGGCCTGTACCTGCTGACGGTAGAGGTCTATGGCACTCGGCGCGGCCGGTGCGGCCGGCGCCTTCACTTGCGCCGCATCGCGCTGGACGTTGACCGTCAGCTTCTGCGGCTGCGGCGGGGTCATCGGCTCGGCAACCGCCTGCTGGTAGCCGGCCGGCAGCCTTGACGTTCGCGGGTAGCCGGCGGCCGTCAGGAGGCGGTCGTACGCGCCGGCTTCGAAGCCGACGGTCTTTTCCGTGCCAACGGTCATGGCGGGGAAACTGTTTTCGCTGAACCCCCTGGACTTGAACCCTTCGAAGTCGGCCATCGTCGAGATGGTCTTCTCGAGGAAGGGCACGCCGCGGGCCGCCAGGTGCTGGCGAGCGGCTGCACACGGTCCGCACTCCGGTGCGGCGTAGAGCACTACCGGGAACTTGCCGGTGACGAGCTTCAATTCGTACGGCAGCGGAACCTGCGGCGCGGCGGCTGCCGGGGACCCGCTACCGGGCGCGGCGGCAGGCGACGGGAGATGCCCGGCCCCGCGCTCGTTACCCGGCTCGTTCATCTGCCTCGCGCCGGCCTGCGGCGGAACGTCGCCATAAACGGTCCTGCCGTCGGGCGTCTGCCATTTGTACTGGGCGGCAGCAGGCGCCGCGGCGCCCAGGGCACCCATGGCAGCCACTATCAGGCTGTTCAACACCAAGTGCTTCATCTGTTTCCTCCGGCTGCACTCAGGCGCCTGCCGCCGGACACGCATCCGGTCTCGTCAGGCAGCCTCTTCGACCATGCCATTATGGCGAAGCAATGCCTCCAATCGGGGCTCCCGACCTCTGAACGCCTTGAACGAGTCGATGGCCGGTCGGCTGCCACCGACCGACAGGATCTCCTTGAGGAATCGGGCGCCTGTTTCGGGGTTGAACAATCCTTCCTCCTCGAATGCGGCGAAGCAGTCCGCCGACAGGACCTCCGCCCACTTGTAGCTGTAGTACCCCGCGGCATAGCCGCCGGCGAAGATATGGCTGAAGCTGTTCTGAAAGCGGTTGAAGGCGGGCGGCTTGATCACCGCGACCCGATCCCGCACACCGGCCAGGATCTGCTGGATGGGATCTTCAGCGTCGCCGGCAGACCGGACTGCCGCGCCCTCCGCCGGTGGCTGCAACGTTGGCCGGCGGTGCAGCTCCATGTCGAAAAGCGAGAATTCGATCTGCCGAAGGGTCTGCAGCCCGGCCTGGAAGTTGCGCGCGCGAACCATCTTGTCGAACAACTCCCGCGGCATGTCCTCGCCGGTCGACACGTGACGGCTCATCGAAACCACGATCTCCCATTCCCAGGCCCAGTTCTCCATGAACTGGCTGGGCAGTTCCACTGCATCCCATTCGACGCCTGAGATTCCGGAGACACCCAGCGCATCGATGCGGGTGAGCATGTGGTGAAGGCCGTGGCCGAATTCGTGAAAGAGCGTGCTGACATCATCGTGCGTGAGCAGGGCGGGGTTGCCGTCGACCGGCGGCTGGAAGTTGCAGACGAGATAGGCGACCGGCGTCTGGAGCACGTCCTCGGCGGTGCCGCCGACAGCGGGTGCGGGGTGGCGGCTGCGACCGCGGCAGTCGTCCATCCAGGCGCCCGACTGCTTGGCTTCGCGCGCATAGAGGTCGAGGTAGAACTGGCCGACCAGGCGGCCGCCGGATTCGATCCGGAAGAACTGCACGTCCGGATGCCAGGTCTCGGCGCTGTCTTGCCGGATCTGCACGCTGAACATCCGCTCGATCAGCTTGAAGAGCCCGTCGAGCACGCGGGGCAACTGGAAATACTGCTTGACCTCGTTGTCGGAGAACGAGTACCGCTCCTGCTTGAGCCGCTCGCTGGCGTAGGCCAGGTCCCAGGCCTGGACGTCGTCGAGGCCGAGCGTCCCGGCGGCGAAGCGCTTCACTTCCTGCAGGTCGCGTTGCGCGAACGGCTTGCCCCGCTCCGCCAGATCGAGCAGGAACGCCTGCACCGCATCCGGCGAGTCCGCCATCTTCGCCACCAGCGACACCTCGGCGAAGCTCTCGTATCCCAGCAGCTTCGACTTCTCCTGGCGCAGCGCGAGTATGCGATGCATCAAGGGAGTGTTGTCCTTGTCCGACCCGGCAGCTGCCCGCGTCACGTAGGCGCGGTACATCTGCTCGCGCAACGCCTTGTCCGCTGCGTACTGCATGACCGGCAGATAGGAGGGGAACTGCAGGGTGAAGCGCCAGCCCTTGTTGCCCTTGCGCTCGGCATCCGCACGCGCGGCGGCAATTGCATCCGGCGGCAGGCCTTCCAGCCGCACCGGGTCCTCCACCAGGAGTTCGAACTGGCTCGTGGCGTCCAGCACGTTTTCCGAGAAGCGCTGCTGCACGGCCGCCAGTTCCTCCTGGATGGCAGCGAAGCGCTCGCGTGCCGGCGACCGGAGTTCCGCGCCGCTCAGGCGGAAGTCGCGCAGTTCGTTCTCGATGACGCGGGCGCGCTCGGCGTCGAGCCGGCCGTATTCCCCGCTCGCTCGCAGCGCTTTGTACCTGCTGAAGAGACCTTCGGTCTGGCCCAGGCGCGTCCAGAACTCGGTGACCCGTGGCAGGTTCTCGTTGAAGACCTCGCGAAGTGCGGGCGAATCCATCACCGAATTGAGGTGGCGCACCATTCCCCAGGCGCGCCCAAGGCGCTCGGTGGCAGCCTGCAGCGGCAGGACGAATTCGTCCCAGGTGGGGGGAACCTGCGGATCGATCGCATGGGCCAGCGCTTCGTCCGCCTGCCCGAGCAGCAGATCGAGCGCCGGTGTCACCTGGTTCGGCTCGAACCCTCCGAATCGGGGCAGGTCCCGCTGGTCCAACAGGGGGTTGTCGAGGGCATCGGTCGGTGCTTCGATGGTCATACTCCAAGTCGTTTCTGAGCGGTCTGAATCGTATTCTCCATCAGCATCGCGATGGTCATTGGTCCGACGCCGCCGGGAACCGGGGTGATCCAGCCGGCTACCTCGCTGGCGGAGCCGAAATCCACGTCGCCGCACAACCTGCCGTCCTCCAGCCGGTTGATGCCCACGTCGATGACGACCGCGCCCGGCTTTATCATGTCGCCGGTCACCATGCGGGGGCGGCCGACGGCAACCACCAGCACGTCGGCGCGGCGGGTATGGGCTGCGAGATCATTCGTCTTGCTGTTGCAGATGGTGACGGTGGCGCCGGCCTGCAAGAGCAGGTGAAACAGCGGTTTGCCGACCAGGTTGCTGGCGCCGACGATTACTGCCTGCGCGCCGCGCAGCGCCACGCCGGTGTGCTCGAGCAGCTTCATCACGCCCAGCGGGGTACAGGGGACCAGCCGCGGCGCGCCGGTCATCAGCGCGCCTGCGTTCACCGGGTGAAAGC
>JACCRJ010000321.1 GCA_013813615.1 Lautropia sp.
CGCTTTACCGGCTGGGCCGACGTGGACCTGACGGAACGGGGGATGGTGGAAGCGCGTCAGGCCGGTCGTCTGCTGCACGAGGAAGGTTTCAGCTTCGACCTCTGCTACACGTCGGTGCTGAAACGGGCAATCCGCACATTATGGACTGTGCTGGACGAGATGGACCAGATGTGGCTGCCGGTGGTCCACACCTGGCGCCTCAACGAACGCCACTACGGCAACCTGCAGGGATTGAACAAGGCCGAGACCGCCGCAAAGTACGGCGAGGCGCAGGTGAAGATATGGCGCAGGGCCTATGCGATCGCGCCGGATCCCCTGCCGGAAGGCGATCCGCGGGTGTCGGTGGGCGATCCCCGATATGCGCGGCTGCGGCCGGAAGACCTGCCGCGCACGGAGTGCCTGAAGGACACCGTGGCGCGGGTGGTGCCTTTCTGGAACGAGTCGATTGCACCGTCGGTGAAGCTGGGCCGAAACGTGATCGTTGCAGCCCATGGGAATTCGCTGCGGGCCTTGATCAAGCACCTGGACGGTATTTCGGATGATGAAATCGTGGAACTGAATATCCCGACCGCCCGGCCGCTCGTCTACGAGCTGGACGCGAACCTCAAGCCGCTGCGTCACTATTACCTGGGCAACCAGGAAGAGATAGCTGCCGCGACGGCTGCGGTGGCAAGCCAGGGAAAAGCCGCGCCGGCGAAGGCCTGACAGCCTCTGAGCCCGGCAACGGGAACGCGGCCGCAACTGTATACTGGAAACGTAAATCGGCGAGCGAATCGCCAAGGATTGATCTATGTCAAGCAAGTACCGGCCTGCCAGTCTTCTCGGTGTCGGCGTCATCGCCGGCGCGGTCCTCAGCATGGGGATCACCGCCATGGCCCAGCGCGATACCCGCGGCATCCTACCGCTGGATGAACTGCGCCAGTTCAGCGATGTCTTCGGCGCCATCAAGGCCTACTACGTGGAGCCGGTGGAAGACCGCAAGCTGATCACCGAAGCGATCAGCGGCATGGTGACCGGCCTGGACCCTCATTCCAGCTACCTGGATGCAGACGCCTTCCGTGAGCTGCAGGTCGGCACGCAAGGGGAATTCGGCGGCCTCGGCATCGAGGTCGGGACCGAGGACGGCTTCATCAAGGTGGTCTCTCCCATCGAAGATACGCCGGCTGCCAAGGCCGGCGTCCGGGCGGGCGACCTGATCGTGAAGATCGACGACACCCCCACCAAGGGCATGTCGCTCAACGACGCCGTCAAGCTCATGCGCGGCAAGCCGAAGAGCCCGATAACCCTCACGCTGCAGCGCAAGAACGAGCCCAGGCCCATCGTGCTGACGGTGGTGCGGGACGTGATCCGCGTCCAGTCGGTCAAGAGCAAGATGCTGGAGCCGGGAGTCGGCTATGTCCGCGTGACCCAGTTCCAGGAGCACACGGTCGAGAACCTCGCCAAGCACCTGGACACCCTCGGCAAGCAGGGTCCGCTGAAGTCGCTGGTCCTGGACCTTCGCAATGACCCGGGCGGCCTGCTCCACGGCGCCGTCGGCGTATCGGCAGCCTTCCTTCCGCCGCGGGTGGTGGTGACCTCCACCGACGGCCGCACCGAAGACGCGAAGCGCAAATACATCGCGGCGCCGGAAGACTACCTGCGCGGTTCCCGCGACGACATCATCGCGCGCCTGCCGGCCTGGACCAAGACCGCCAAGATGGTGGTCCTGACCAACGGCGGCTCCGCCTCGGCGTCGGAAATCGTCGCCGGCGCGCTGCAGGACCACAAGCGCGCGGTCGTTCTCGGCACGCAGACGTTCGGCAAGGGATCGGTGCAGTCGATCCTGCCGCTCACCAACAACACCGCCATCAAGCTGACCACGGCGCGCTACTACACGCCCAGCGGCCGCTCCATCCAGGCCAAGGGCATCGTCCCGGACTACGTGGTCGAGGAAACGGTGGATGGCGACATCAGCAACTTCCGCGTTCGCGAGGCGGACCTGCAGCGGCACCTCAGCAACGACCGGGAAAAGGAAAAGGCAGAAAAGGCCCTGAATCCGGAAATCAGAGCGTCGCCGGCCCCCGGCGCGACGGAAGCGGACAAGCTGCGGGACATGAAGCCGGTGGAGTTCGGCTCGGCAGAGGACTACCAGCTGCAGCAGGCGCTGAACTACCTCAAGGGCCTGCCGGTGGTGCTCGCCAAGGCCAGGGACGCCACCATTACCGCCGCGGCCGCGGATCCCACGCCCGCCGCGGCACAGCCAACCGCCCCGGCGTCCATCAAACCCAAAGCGGCGCCGGCCAAGGCGAAGTGATCCGGCGGCGTGAACGACGAGCAGCTGCTCCGCTACAGTCGTCACATCCTCCTCGATGAAGTCGGCATCGACGCCCAGCAGCGGCTGATCGATGCCACCGCCCTCATCATCGGTGCCGGCGGCCTGGGCTCGCCCGCCGCGCTCTACCTCGCCTCTGCCGGCGTCGGTCGGCTCCTCCTCGCGGACGGTGACGAGGTCGACCTGACCAACCTGCAGCGGCAGATCCTGCATCGCAACGACCGCATCGGGATGCCGAAGGTGGCCTCCGCGCGCCTGACCCTGGGCGCCCTGAACCCGGACGTCGAGGTCATCCCGCTGCCGCGCCTGGCGGACGCCGCCGCCGGCGAGGCGTCGGTGGGTGAAGCGGTGCGCGGGGCCGACGTGGTACTGGATTGCTCCGACAACTTCGCCACCCGCCACGCCTTGAACCGATGGTGCGTCAGGCATCGGGTACCGCTCGTCTCCGGCGCCGCCATCCGCTTCGACGGTCAACTCGCTGTTTTCGATTCCCGCAACGCTGCCTCGCCCTGCTACAACTGCCTCTTTCCGGAGGCCGACGACGTCGAGGAAGTCCTGTGCTCGCAGATGGGCGTCTTCGCGCCGCTGACCGGCATCATCGGCACGATGCAGGCCGGCCAGGCCCTGCAGCTCCTGGGCGGCTTCGGCAAGCCGCTGGTGGGCGAACTGCTTCTGATAGACGCGCTGACCCTGGGCGTCAGCCGGGTGCGGGTGCCGCGGGATCCCGCCTGCACGGTCTGCGGTCCGGTAGAGCAATGAACAAAGTCACCGAACTGCGCCAAATCCGCTAGCAACGGACCGGCGGCACCTTCGCAGGAGCCGTTGGTCGCAGCCGCGTCCACAGGGGCTGGCGGGCTGGATATGCTTGATTCCGTAGCCAGCCAGACGTCCTTGGCTGGCGTCACCGGAACAGCTCATGATGCATTACAGGCAGCTTCGGCTCGCTATCCTTCCCGCGTTCGTATTTCTGTCCAGCGCCTGCGGCTCGTCGGGCTCGCAGTCCGAATCCGCAGACGGCTCGGCCGATTCCGTACCGATGGCCGTCAGCGCCAGCCCCCAGCCTGCCGGTGCGGCCACCACCAAGGACCTCTCCAAGGTTGAACCCGTCGTGCGGCCGGGCGCCGAACGCCCGCTCGACAGCGCACCAGACCGGATCTCCAAGCACGCAGGCAAGCGACTTTTCGCAACCGGGTTCGAGGACGGCGTATCGCTCCAGAGGGATGGCAACTCGCCTTATCAGCAGCTCGTCGGCAACGACGGCTCCGGCTACAGCTTCCCGATCGGCCTGAGCGGCGCGCCTGTCCCAGGGCCC
>JACCRJ010000322.1 GCA_013813615.1 Lautropia sp.
ATGTCGAAGCGATCGTCTTCCAGGCGGTGGCGGAAAACATGGCCTCGGAGCAGTCCGCCAAGATGGTCGCGATGAAAGCGGCCACGGACAACGCCAAAAAGCTCATCGACGACCTGCAGCTCTCCTACAACAAGGCCCGGCAGGCTGCGATCACGCAGGAACTGTCGGAGATCGTCGGCGGCGCGGCCGCGCTGTAGCGGAACCGAACACATTCAAGAACTCCAGAAACAGGAAACGCGAGTCATGTCAGAAGGTCAGATCGTTCAATGCATCGGCGCGGTGGTGGATATCCAGTTCCCCCGCGACCAGATGCCGAGAATCTACGAAGCGCTGAAGCTGCAGCCGAGCGCCGGCAAGTCGCTGGCGGAAGAGGGGCTGACCTTCGAGGTCCAGCAGCAGCTGGGCGACGGCATCGTGCGCACCATCGCGATGGGCTCGTCGGACGGACTGCGTCGCGGGATGCCGGTGAGCAGCACCGGCAAGGGCATCTCGGTTCCCGTCGGACCGGAAGTGCTCGGCCGCGTCATGGACGTGCTGGGCCGCCCCATCGACGAGCGCGGCCCGATCAACGCGAGCGAGTACCGCGAGATCCATCAGGCTGCCCCGAAGTTCGACGAGCTGGCGCCGTCGCAGGAACTGCTGGAGACCGGCATCAAGGTGATCGACCTGATCTGCCCGTTCGCCAAGGGCGGCAAGGTCGGCCTCTTCGGCGGCGCCGGCGTCGGCAAGACGGTGAACATGCTGGAGCTGATCAACAACATCGCGAAGGAGCACTCAGGCCTGTCGGTGTTCGCCGGGGTCGGCGAGCGCACCCGCGAAGGCAACGACTTCTACCACGAGATGTCGGATGCCAAGGTCATCGTGCAGGAAGACCTGACCCAATCGAAAGTCGCGATGGTCTTCGGGCAGATGAACGAGCCGCCGGGCAATCGGCTGCGCGTCGCGCTGAGCGGCCTCGCGATGGCCGAGCGCTTCCGCGACGAAGGCCGCGACATCCTGTTCTTCGTCGACAACATCTACCGCTACACACTGGCAGGAACCGAAGTCCCCGCGCTGCTCGGCCGGATGCCGTCGGCGGTTGGTTACCAGCCGACGCTGGCGGAAGAGATGGGCCGCCTGCAGGAACGCATCACCTCCACCAAGACCGGCTCGATCACATCGATCCAGGCGGTGTACGTGCCGGCGGACGACCTGACCGACCCGTCGCCTGCCACTACCTTCGCCCACCTCGACGCCACCGTCGTGCTGTCGCGGGACATCGCGTCGCTGGGCATCTACCCGGCGGTCGATCCGCTGGATTCCACGTCGCGGCAGATCGACCCGAACGTGATCGGCGAAGAACACTACAACACCACCCGATCGGTTCAGGCCACGCTGCAGCGCTACAAGGAACTGCGCGACATCATCGCCATCCTCGGCATGGACGAACTGTCGCCGGAAGACAAGCTGGCGGTCGCCCGCGCCCGGAAGATCCAGCGCTTCCTGTCGCAGCCGTTTCACGTGGCCGAGGTATTCACCGGCTCGCCCGGCAAGTACGTGCCGCTGTCGGAAACCATCCGCGGTTTCAAGATGATCGTCAATGGCGAATGCGATGCGTTGCCGGAGCAGGCGTTCTACATGGTGGGTGGTATCGACGAAGCGATTGAAAAAGCAAAAACGCTGAAATAGAGGGTCCCCCCGAAGCGCCTCCGGCGCCTCCCCCGAGGGGGCGCCGCCAGTGGCCGGGCGGAGCCCGCTCCACGGCGGCTGCTGGGCTGGCGCCGGCGGGCGGCGGGGGCGAGCGGTGCGGAAGTGAGTGGCCGCTTCGGGGGTTTTCTAATTATTCATCAGGATTCGCATGAATACGATCCACGTCGATGTGGTCAGCGCTGAAGAGTCGATCTTCGATGGCGAAGCGGAGTTCGTCGCGCTGCCGGGCGAAGCCGGCGAGCTTGGCATTTATCCGCAGCACACGCCGCTGATCACGCGGATCAAGGCGGGGGCGGTGCGCATCAAGCTGCCGTCGCGCAACGAAGAGGAGTTCGTCTTCGTGGCCGGCGGAATCCTGGAAGTGCAGCCCAACCGGGTCACGGTACTGGCCGATACCGCCATTCGCGGATCAGACCTCGATGAAGCCAAGGCGGCTGAAGCCCAGCGCCAGGCGCAGGAGGCGATGGCGAACGCCAAGAGCGATCTCGACCTGGCGCGCGCTACGTCCGAATTTGCCATGATGGCCGCGCAGATCGCCGCTATCCGCAAACTGCGCAAGAAGTAATCGACAGTATCCGCTCCGCGCTGGCGCAGCCGTCGCCGGCTCGGCCAGCGGCACCGACCGGCAGGCGCAACGCCCTGGTCGCCGGCGCCGCGGGCCGGCTCGGCGAGGCCTTGCTCTCCGAAGTGGTGGCGTCCCCGCGCTACGACGCCGTCACCGTCCTCACCACCGGCCCGCTGGGCTCCACGGTCGGCGGCCTCCGGGGCGTCTGCCTGGCAGCGCTGCAGGACGCCCCCGGCGAACCGTCGCCCGCAGGCGGCCCGGCCGCAGGCAGCGCATTGCTGTCCCGCCCGTCCGACCCCGCCGACTCCGCCGACTCCGCCGAGTTCGACGTCTTCGTCTGCTGGAGCGACGCGGAAGATCCGCTCGGGCATGCCCACAACCGCCGTGACGCGATCTACCTGGAGATCACGACTCCCGACGAGCTGCGCACAGTGGCTGCTGCCGCTGCCCGTCTGCGCGCGCGCCGGCTGATGCTGCTGGCACCGCTGCGGGCCTGGCAGCAGGTCTCGGCTGCGGCAAGAATGTTGCCGCAGGCGATGGAGATGGAGCTGGCGCGCCTGCCGATACCGATAGTCGTCATCATGCGTCCGACTACCGAACGACAGGTCCCCGCCGCCGCCGGCGGCAGTCGCCTGGAGCGCTTCGCCCGCTTTTACCTGTCCCAGCTGCGCTTCATGCTGCCGGCGGTGACCCAGTCGCTGCGTTCCGGCGACATCGCCCGGGCCGCCATGGCGGTGATGGAGAGCGCAAACACCCCCGGGCTCACCGTAGTGCCGCTGGAGGAAATCCGGCAACATGCGGAACGGCCTCGCAACGCTGCCCCGGCCGCCCCTCCCCGGACCTGATCATGAACGACGTCTTTCTGCGCGCCCTGCGCCGCGAGGAAACCCCCTACACCCCCATCTGGCTGATGCGCCAGGCCGGCCGCTACCTGCCGGAGTACAACCAGACCCGGGCGCGGGCAGGCGACTTCCTGACGCTCTGCAAGACGCCGGAACTCGCCTGCGAAGTCACGCTCCAGCCGCTGGCGCGCTTCCCGCTCGATGCCGCCATCCTCTTCTCGGACATCCTCACGATTCCGGACGCGATGGGGCTCGGCCTGTATTTCACCGAAGGCGAGGGGCCGAAGTTCAGCCGGCCGCTGCGAACCGAAGCCGACGTCGCGCGGCTGGGGGCACCGGACCCGTCGGCGGAACTGCGTTATGTCCTCGACGCCGTACGCACCACCCGCACCGCGTTGAACGGCAGCGTGCCGCTGATCGGATTCTCCGGAAGTCCCTGGACACTGGCCTGCTATATGGTGGAGGGCGGCGGGAGCAGCGACTTCCGGCAGGTCAAGACGATGCTCTACCAGCGGCCTGACCTGATGCACCGGATCCTCTCAATCAATGCGGAAGCGGTCGTTGCGTACCTCAACGCGCAGATCGAGGCCGGTGCCCAGGCGGTGATGCTCTTCGACACCTGGGGCGGCAACCTGCCGGACGGTTACTTCCAGGCGTTCTCGCTGGCGTACAT
>JACCRJ010000327.1 GCA_013813615.1 Lautropia sp.
GTGACGACAAGTTGAAGGCGATCTTCGGCAAGCCGCAGGTGTCGATGTTCGAGATGACCAAGCTGGTCAGCAAGCACATCACCAACTAGTCCGGCATCCCTGATCGAGGAAGGCGGCCCGCGGGCCGCTTTTCTTTTGGCCGCGGACGCCTGGCCCGGCGCTCAGACCCGCCAGTAGGCGGGGTCGCCATAGGTGTTCTTGAGGTAATCGACGAACATCCGAACCCGCAGGGGCAGGTGCCGACGCTGCGGGAACACCGCGTGGATGGCGTTGAACGGGGCGGCAAAGTCGTCGAGCACGGTCCGCAGCCGCCCCGCCTTCAGGTCCTCGGCGACCTCCCACATCGAGCGCCAGGCCAGCCCGTGTCCTGCCAGCGCCCAGTCGTGCAGGACCGCGCCGTCGTTGCACTCCATGTTGCCGGCGACTCGTACCGGAATCAGCTTGCCGTCGACCAGCAGCAGCCAGCCCCGCGCCTGGTTGCCGTAGTTGCCGAACCCCAGGCAGTTGTGGTCCGCCAGGTCTGCCGGCGAACGGGGTACGCCGCGCGACGCGAGGTACGATGGGCTTGCCACGACCACGCGCTGGTTCTCGGCAAGGGTCACGCCGATCAGGCTCGAGTCGTCCAGCTGGCCGATCCGGATCGCGAGGTCGAAACCTTCATTGACGATGTCAGCCAACCGGTCGCTGAGCTCGAGGGACACCGAAACGTCCCGGTTGGCCGCAACGAAGGGGGCTATCAGCGGGGCCACGTGGCGCCGTCCGAAACCCGCCGGGGCGGTGATCCGCACGTGCCCGCTGGCCTTCACGCCGCCGAGCGATACCGACGCTTCGGCATTGGCAATGTCGTTCAGGATGCGCTGGCAGTCTTCCAGGAAGGCGCTTCCTTCGAACGTGAGCGTGATCCGGCGGGTGGTCCGAACCAGCAGCTTCACGCCAAGGCGCGCCTCCAGCGCATCGATGCGCCGGCCGATGATGGCCGGTGCGACGCCTTCGGCCTGCGCGGCCGCGGAAAGGCTGCCGCGCGCGGCCACCGCGACGAAGGTCTCGAGCTGTTTGAACCGGTCCACCGCGCGCCCCCTTGCCCGACCCCGACAGCCTCCAGATTACCGCCACGGAGGTAAAAGCTGAATGCCGGGGCGCGGCCTTTATGTCGGATGGCAGGTGAAATACACTGTCTCCGACACTCCGGTACCACGCTAAGAGGCTCTTCATGGCTGCAACTTCCACCGATCTGAAACTACCCGCCGGCGTCGAGATCAAGGCGTCGGTGAGTCCCGCGTTTGCACAGATACTGACCCCGCAAGCCCTCGCGCTGGTGGCAAAACTTCATCGGACGTTCCAGCCGCGCCGCAGCGAGCTCCTCTCCGCACGGGCGGAACGGGCGAAACGCCTGGATGCCGGCGAGCGGCCGGACTTCCTCGAGCAGACCCGGTCGGTGCGCGAAGGCGACTGGAAGATCGCGCCGATCCCGCCGGCACTGCACTGCCGCCGGGTTGAGATCACCGGGCCGGTGGATGCCAAGATGGTCATCAACGCGTTCAACTCCGGCGCCGACAGCTATATGACCGACTTCGAGGACTCCAACTCGCCCGGCTGGGACAACCAGATACAGGGCCAGCTGAACCTGAAGGCCGCGATCAGCCGGGAGTTGTCGCTGGAGTCCGGCGCCAAGCGCTACCGGCTCAACGACAAGATCGCCACGCTGCAGGTCCGGCCGCGCGGCTGGCACCTGGACGAGAAGCACATGCTGGTCGACGGCGAACGCGTCTCCGGCGGCCTGTTCGACTTCGGCCTGTTCCTCTTCCACAACGGCAAGGAGCTGGTGAGCCGCGGCGCCGGGCCCTTCTTCTACCTTCCGAAGCTGGAGAGCCACCTGGAAGCGCGGCTGTGGAACGACGTGTTCGTGCTGGCGCAGAAGGAGGTCGGCCTGCCGCAGGGAACCATCAAGGCGACCGTGCTGATCGAGACCATCCTGGCGGCGTTCGAGATGGACGAGATCCTCTATGAGTTGCGTGAGCACAGCGCCGGGCTGAATGCCGGCCGCTGGGACTACATCTTCTCCTGCATCAAGAAATTCAAGCTTGACCGCAACTTCTGCCTGGCCGACCGCGCCCGGGTCACGATGACGGCGCCGTTCATGCGCGCCTACGCGCTGCTGCTGCTGAAGACCTGCCATCGCCGCAACGCGCCGGCGATCGGCGGTATGAGTGCGCTGATTCCGATCAAGAACGACCCGGCGAAGAACGAGATCGCCATGCAGGGCATCATCGGCGACAAGCGCAGGGACGCCACCGACGGCTACGACGGCGGCTGGGTCGCGCATCCGGGGCTGGTGGACGCCGCCATGAAGGAATTCGTCGAGGTCCTCGGGGAGCGGCCGAACCAGGTCGACAAGCAGCGGGAGGATGTGCAGGTGGCGGCGAAGGACCTGCTGGATTTCCAGCCGGAGAAGCCGATCACCGAAGCCGGCCTGCGGATGAACATCAACGTCGGCATCCACTACCTCGGCGCCTGGCTCGCAGGCAACGGCTGCGTGCCTATCCACAACCTGATGGAGGATGCCGCCACTGCCGAGATCAGCCGCAGCCAGGTCTGGCAGTGGATCCGCTCGCCCAAGGGCGTGCTGGACGATGGCCGCAAGGTCACGCCCGAACTGGTGCGCGCCTACATAACGGAGGAGCTTGCCAAGGTGAAGCAGCTGATTGGCCCGAAGTCACCCACGTATGATCGCGCGGCGCAGATATTCGAGAAGATGAGCACGCAGGACGAGTTCGCCGAGTTCCTGACCCTGCCGTTGTACGAAGAGATCTGACGGGACGAGGAGGCTGCCCCGACAGCCTCCTAAAACCTGATGCGGTAGCCTTCGATCGCCCCGAGGTCGGGTGTCGGGCCCAGTCCCGGGGCAGACCCCAGGGCGCTGTGGCCGTTGTGAACGGTGGCCAGCGGCCCCCACAGCAGGTTGCGCAACGGGTTCGGGTTGGCGTCGATCTCCAGCATGCCGTCGCCGCCCGCCGCCGCCAGCAGATGGCCCGACGCCAGCAGGCCGACGCCCCCGCCGAGGTAGTGGGGGCAGAAACGCAACCCGGCCTTCAGGATCCGGCGGGCTACCGGCAGGCAGCCGGAGAAGCCGCCCCACTTGGCCATGTCCGGCTGCACCACGGTCAGCGCGCCGGCGCTGATGGCCGCGTCGAAGGCTTCGCTTCCGGCGACGTTTTCGCCGGCTGCCAGGGGAATGTCGCTCACCGCCTGAAGTGACTGCCACTCGTACCAGGGGGTGTCCGCGCGCAGCGGTTCTTCCAGCCATCCCAGGCCGAAAGGGGCCAGCTGCGGGACGAAGTCGACGGCCTGTTCGCGGCTCCACGCCTGGTTTGCATCCGCCATCAGCACCGCGCCGTCGCCGAGCCTGCTCCGCAGCCGCCCGAGGTTGTCCAGGTCCCGATCGGTACCGAAACCGACCTTCAGCTTGAACGCCGTATGCCCCTCGGCCTGGCGCTGCGCCGCCAGCTGGTCGGGTTGGTCCGGATTGAGACCGCTCGCGTAGACCCGGATGCGGTCGGAGGCTCCGCCGAGAAGACGCCACAGCGCCAGCCCCTCCCGGCGGGCGAGCAGATCCCACATTGCCATGTCGAGGCCGGCGATCGACTGCGCAATCGGCCCCGGCTCGCCGGACTGAATCGCGAGCACCGCCGTCTGCCGCGTGAGCGCCTCGAACATCGCCTGCGGATTGCGCCAGGGGTGGGCGACCGCAAGTGGCGCCAGCACCGACTGGACTAACCGTGCTCGGTGCTCGGCGCCGACGGCGGGAAAATTGCACCAGACCTCGCCCCAGCCCTCGACGCCGTCGTCGCTGCAGACCCGAAGCAGCAGGGCAGGACGGTCGTGCATGATGCCGAAGGATGTCTGCACCGGCGTCCGCAGCGGAACCCGGTACACCAGGGGCTCGATCGAACGCAGGGTCAGCGGCGGCAGGTTGAGCGACTGGTTTGGCGCGATCATGGCTTCAGGTCCATCTCGAAGCGGACGTAGTCGCCGCGGTAGGTGACTTCACCGACATACAGGACGGTGCCGTCCGGCCCGAGGCAGATGCGCCGCACCAGCGCCACTGGCGAATTGACCGGCACATCGAGGTGCGCCGCCACCTCGGTGTCGGCGGAGGAGATGGTCACAGTCTGGTGAGCATGCGTGATCTCGACTTCGAGGTCCAGCAGCACCGGAACCACCGTCTCGCGTCGGAACCGGCGCGGCGCCAGCTTGAAGATCCGCTCGTCGAGGTAGATGGAGATGACGCAGTAAGCCACCGCGTCGCGGGAATGGACGCGGCGCGCGAAGTGGTAGCGCGGCGCCGGCTTGCCTTCGTCCGCGGCCAGCACCGGCATCGCCTCGGATTCTTCGAGCAGGGTGAGTTTGGGCTTGTCGTGCCGGTAGACCTGGGCCAACTCGCGCAGTGTCGTCTGCATGTTCAGCGCGCGCGGCCGCGGCGGCCGGGCGGTGACGAAAGTGCCGCGTCCCTGCTGTGGCGAAACCAGCCCTTCGCGGTGCAGCAGATCGATTGCCTGCCTCACCGTCACCCGGGCCAGCGCGAACTCTTCGATCAGCTGCTCGAGCGACGGCAGGCGGGTTCCGGGTCCCCAGACGCCGCGTTCGATGCGCGCCCGCAGCAGGTCTGCCAACTGGGCGTAGCGCGGCAGCGGACTACGGCCGAACATCGGCTTGACGGCCGCAGTCATGCCGCCTGGCGCGAACGCGAACGGCGAAGTGGCCGGGAAAGGAGTCGAGCAAACATCCTATCTATAGTACGATCAGCCGGGTTGGCGGACAACGTGACGGCGGCCCTGATCCCGCGAGGCCGCGGCACAGCAGGGGTCGCCGCCGCGAGCCAGCGGGACAGCAGCTGTCGCCGCGGCCGCGCGCGCAGAGCATAGGAGACCTGAAGCGGATGCCGAATTCCCCGACGTCGAATGCGCCCCTGCCGGACGCCGCCACGTCCCTGGCCCGCGCGCCGACGGCGCCGCGGAAACTGCAGCCGTCCCGGCCGCGTCCGTCCGCAGCCACCTGGCTGAACCGGGGAATCCTGATCGCGGTGCCGTGGACGCTGATCGTGCTGGTCTGGTACGGCGTCGCCTATTCCGGACTGATCAACCCCAGCCTGGTGCCGACGCCGCATGCCGTCGCGAGCCGCTTCTGGGAGCTGCTGACCAAGGGCAGACTTCTTTCGGACATGTGGATGTCCACCCAGCGCGTATTCCTGGGCGTGGCCTGCGGCATCCTGCTGGCGGTGCCGGTCGGCTTCGTGCTCGGCTGGTACCGCAACGTCCGCCGTTTCATCGACCCGCTGATCAACTTCTTCCGGGCGCTGCCGCCGATCGCGCTGATTCCGCTGGTGATCGTGTATTTCGGCATCGGCGAATCCGCCAAGATCGCGATCCTGTTCTACGCGTCCTTCTTCGCCGGTGTCATCGTGATGTACGAGGGCGTGGCGCAGATCAGTCCGATCTTCATCCGGGTCGCCAGAACCCTCGGCGCAACCGACGGCGAAGTGTTCCGCAAGGTGATCCTGCCGCTCGCGGTACCGCATATTCTGACCGCATTGCGGGTGGCGCTCGGCGTCGCCTGGGCCACGCTGGTGGCGTCGGAGCTGATCGCCGCGCAGCAGGGGCTCGGCGCGCTGATCCAGAATGCCTCGTCGTTCTTCCAGCTGGACATCATCTACGTGGGCATCATCTGCATCGGCCTGATCGCCCTCGTCATGGACCTGGTCCTGCGTGCGGCGAGCCGTCGGCTGGTGGCCTGGCAGGACCGGATCGCATGAACGAATCTGCGTACAACGGCACGGCATCGGCCGGCAGGCAGCGGATCAGCTTCGACCGCGTCTCGGTGGAATTCCCTGCGGCCCGTGGACCCCTGCGGGTGGTCGACGACGTCTCCTTCTCAGTGGCCGACCGGGAGTTTGTCGCGATCATCGGCCCGTCGGGCTGCGGCAAGACGACGATGATGAACATCGTGGCCGGCTTCGTGCAGCCGAACAGCGGCACGGTCCTGCTCGACGGCAAGCCGATAGCCGGGCCCGGGCCGGAACGCGGCGTGATCTTCCAGGAGTACGGCGTCTTTCCCTGGCTCAACGTCGAAGACAACATCGGCTTCGGCCTGAAGCTCGGAGCCAACCGCATCGGCGCGGCCGAGCGCAAGCAGATCTGCGAGCGCTACATGCGGCTGATGGGGCTGACCGACTTCGCGCATGCCTACCCGAAGACATTGTCCGGCGGGATGCGGCAACGGCTGGCTATCGCCCGCGCCTACGCGGTGAGCCCGCAGTTCCTCCTGATGGACGAGCCGTTCGGCGCGCTGGATGCGCAGACGCGATCGGCCATGCAGGACCTGCTGCTGCAGGTGCTGGCGGCCGAAAACAAGACGGTCATGCTCATCACCCACTCGGTCGAGGAGGCGATTTACCTCTCCTCGAAGATCGTGGTGGTGACGGCGCGGCCGGCGCGGATCCGGGAAGTCATCCAGGTGCCGTTCGCCTACCCGCGGGAGAGCGGCCTGCACGAGCGCGCCGAGTTCACGCAGCTGCGGGCGCACGTACGGGATCTGGTCATGCAGGAATACGCCGCGCAGGCGCGGCAGGGATTTGCGGTGACGGATTAGGAGCAGCCACTGCGGGCATTTCGGCACGCAGCTGAAGCTGCCAACACAGGAGGAGCAGACATGAAACTGAAACGACGTGATTTCCTGGCGAGCGGCGTCAGGGCCGGTATGGCAGCGGGCGCGGGCGCCGCCGGGATGACGACTTTGGGCACGTTCGGCCCAGCCATCGCGCAGTCGAAGACCAAGGTGAAACTCGGCTACCTGCATACGCCGGCGGTGGACGGCCAGATCTGGACCGGCATCGAGAACGGCAGTTTCGCAAAGCAGGGCATCGAGTTCGAGCCGATCCAGTTCGTGACCGGACTCGAGTTGTTCCAGGCGATGATCGGCGGCAGTCTGGACATGCTGTCGACGGGAGCCGTGGTCTCGAACTTTCCGGCCCGTGGACAGGGCAAGGTGTTCCTGATCAACAACGTGGAATTCGCCACCGCGCAGCTCTGGGTGCGGGAAGACCAGGGGGTGAAAAGCTTCGCAGACCTGAAGGGCCGTAAGATTTCCACCACCACCGGCACGACGGCGCACGTGTTCCTCGACTCGGCGCTCAGGGCGAATAAGCTCGATCCGGCGCGGGACGTGCAGATCATCAACCAGCGGATGGCCGAAGCCGTCACCTCCTTCGTGTCCGGGGCGGTTCCCGCGGTGGCGCTCTGGGTGCCGTTCGACGTGACCGTGCGGTCCAAGGTGCCGGAGGCGAAGAAGCTGGTCGATGCTTCCGCCTACTATCCCGAGGCGGCTATCGTCGGCGGCTGGGTGGCGCGCAACGACTACTTCGAGAAGAATCGCAGCACCCTGGTCAACGTCATCAAGGGCTGGTCGGAAGCCAACGACCGGCTGCTGGGCGCCGACGCCGGCGCGGCCATCGCTGCCTTGCAGAGCAAGCACTATCCGCAGGTCGAGGCGTCCGCGTTCGCCGAGCAGTTCAAGGCGTCCAAGTACTTCACGTCGGCGCAATGGCGCAAGATGCATGAGGACGGCACCACTACCCGCTGGCTGCAGCAGGTGACGGATTTCTTCGTCACGGCCGGCGGCATCCAGAACCCGGTTCCCGCATCGCAATACTTCGATCCGAAGCTCTACCTGGAGACGGTCAAGGCGTGAGCCCTCCGCCCGGCCGCCCGAAGGAGGGCTCGCTCCCGCTCGGCGGGAAGGCGCAAAGCGCAAGGTGCATCAAATGAGCCCTCCGCCCGGCTACGACTACATCATCGTCGGGGCGGGTTCGGCCGGTTGCCTGCTGGCCAACCGGCTGTCAGCCGATCCGCAGACGCGGGTGCTGCTGGTGGAGGCGGGCGGCAAGGACAGCAGCTTCTGGCTGCGGCTGCCGGTCGGCTACTTCCGCACCATCTACGATCAGCGGTTCTCGCGGCTCTTCGACAC
>JACCRJ010000192.1 GCA_013813615.1 Lautropia sp.
ATTTTTTCCTCTCGGGAAACAGAAAACTACTTCCGTTTGAAGGAAATGTCGGCTACATGAGCAAGTCCGGGGTACCGATGGAGGAAGTGCTGGCGGCGCTGACTATAGTCCTGGAAATCGGGGCGGCGGTCTTGCTGATCGTCGGATACAAGGCTCGGATCGCAGCGCTCGCGCTTGCTGTCTTCGTCGCCGTGGTCACGCCGATCTTCCACGGTTATTGGAGCGTGGACGCTGCCCAGTACGGCAACCAGTTCAATCATTTCTGGAAAAACGTCTCCATAATCGGTGGCATGCTTGCCATCTTCGCGAACGGCGCCGGCATGCTCAGCGTGGACGGGCGAACCGGGAAAGTACTCGCCCCGGGATCGCGCGCAGCCTTCTAACGGCGTTCTGCACAGGGGCGGTACCCTTGCGCAGGACTAAACGTCGATATTCCGCGCCCCCAGCGCGTTGTCCTCGATGAACTGCCTTCTCGGCTCGACGTTGTCCCCCATCAGCGTAGTGAAGATCTGGTCGGCGGTAATCGCGTCCTCGATCTGCACCTTCAGCAGCCTGCGTGCGGACACGTCCATCGTGGTCTCCCACAACTGGATCGCGTTCATCTCGCCGAGGCCCTTGTAGCGCTGGCGGGAGACGCCGCGGTCTGCGTCGGCCAGCAGCCATTTCATCGCGTCGCGGAATTCACGGACCGCCTGGGCGCGGCCGCGCTCGCCTTCGCCCCGTCGGATTTCCGCCCCGTCGGAAATCAGGTCGCTGACGGTGCGGGCGCAATCGATCAGCATGGCGTAGTCCGCCGAGATCAGGAAGTCCGCCTCGATCATGCTGCGCCGGACGTTGCCGTGGACGCGGCGGCTGATCTTCAGCTGCCACTCCTCTTCGGTTTCGTCGAAGTGCGGCCCCACCGCGGCGACATGGTGCGACTGGCCCGGCAGCAGCCGTTTGAGCAACGCTACCTGCAGCCGTTCCGCCGAGTCGCGGGCGGCCGCTTCATCCGAGAGGTCCAGCTCGACCCCGTCCATGATTGCGCGCAGCGCATCGGTATCGATAGCGCGCGTGAGCCGGTCTATCACCGCCTCCGCGAGCAGGTACTTGCGCGCGAGTTCACCCAGGGCTTCCGCGCCGATCGGCTCCTGGCCTGCGCCCGGCAACAGGCTTGCGCCGTCGAGCGCCAGCCCGAGCATGTACTGGTTCAGCTCGTGGTCGTCCTTGAGGTAGCGCTCGTCCTTGCCATGCTTGATCTTGTAGAGCGGAGGCTGGGCGATGTAGATGTGGCCGCGCTCTACCAGCTGAGGCATCTGCCGGTAGAAGAAGGTCAGCAGCAACGTTCGTATGTGACTTCCGTCAACATCGGCATCAGTCATGATTATCACGCGGTGGTAGCGCAGCTTCTCCACTTTGAAGTCGTCGCTGCCCATGCCGGCGCCGATGCCGGTGCCGAGCACGGTGATCAGCGTCGAGATCTGCTCGGACGAGATCAGCTTGTCGAAGCGCGCCTTCTCGACGTTCAGCACCTTGCCGCGCAGCGGCAGGATCGCCTGGAACTTGCGGTCCCGGCCCTGCTTGGCCGAGCCGCCGGCCGAGTCACCCTCGACGATGAAGAGCTCGCTCTTGGACGGATCGCGCTCCTGGCAGTCAGCTAGCTTGCCGGGCAGGCCGATGCCGTCGAGCACGCCCTTGCGGCGTGTCATGTCGCGAGCCTTGCGCGCGGCATCCCGGGCCCGGGCCGCCTCGACGATCTTGCCGCAGATGATCCTGGCATCCAGCGGCCGTTCCTGCAGGTACGCCTCCAGTCCCTTCGCGACCAGTTCCTCCACCGGACCGCGCACCTCGCTCGAGACCAGCTTGTCCTTGGTCTGGGAGGAGAATTTCGGCTCCGGGACCTTGACCGACAGAACACAGGTCAGGCCTTCGCGCATGTCATCGCCGGTGGTCTCGACCTTGGCCTTGCGGGCGACCTCGTTTTCCTCGATGTACTTGTTGATGACCCGGGTCATCGCCGCCCTCAGGCCGGTGAGGTGGGTGCCACCGTCGCGCTGCGGAATGTTGTTGGTGAAGCAGAGCACCTGCTCGCTGTAGCCGTCGTTCCATTGCATGGCGGCTTCGACGGTGATGCCCTCCTTCTCCAGGCGCACATGGAAGATGGTCGGATGAAGAACCGTCTTGGTCTTGTTGACGTATTCGACGAACCCCTGGACGCCGCCGACAAAGGCGAAATCCTCTTCCTTGTTCTCGCGCTGGTCGATCAGCTTGATCTTCACGCCGTTATTGAGGAACGACAGCTCCCTCAGGCGCTTGGACAGGATCTCGTAGTGGTAATCGATGTTGTTGAAGATCTGGTCGTCCGCGAGGAAGTGCACCTCGGTGCCCCGCTTCTCCGTCGTGCCGATGACCTTGATCGGCGACACCTTGACGCCGCGCTCCTCGATGAAGATGCGGTCCTTCGGCACTCCGCGCTCGAACTCCATGAAGTGCACCTTGCCGTCCCGCTTGATGGTCAGGCGCATCCATTTCGACAGGCCGTTGACGCAGGACACGCCGACGCCGTGCAGGCCGCCGGAGACCTTGTAGCTGTTCTGGTCGAACTTGCCGCCGGCGTGCAGCTCGGTCATCACGATCTCGGCGGCACTGCGCTTCGGATCGTGCTTGTCGTTCCACTTGATGTCGGTCGGAATGCCGCGGCCGTTGTCCAGCACGGAGATGGAGTTGTCGGTGTGGATGGTGACGATGATCTCGTCGCAGTGCCCGGCAAGCGATTCGTCCACCGAGTTGTCGACCGCTTCGAACACCAGGTGATGCA
>JACCRJ010000337.1 GCA_013813615.1 Lautropia sp.
CGTATGCGCTGCCTGCGCGGGTGAAGCTGCCGCGGCTCACCGGAGCGCCGCCAGGCGGTCGCCGTCGATGAAACCCGGCAGCGAGGCGTTCGCGGGCATCCCCTTGCCGAATGCAACGGCCTTGAACAACTCGCCCATCTCCGCCTCCGAAACGAGCCGCTGCACCGCCTGGGCCTGCGAGAACCAGAGCCGCTGCTCATCGCGAGGCAGCGCTTCGAGCTCATCCAGCAGGCCGCAGTTGAGCAGGAACCTGGCCAGCGAGGTGTACCCGAGCGCCTGCAGTTCGGCGGCTTCGCCGGCAGCCATCAGGCGGCTGTAGTCGACATGGGCAGTGATGTCCTGCAATCCCGGCCACATAAACGGGTCCGTCAACGACCGGTGCCGGTAGTGGCTCATCAGCGTCCCGCCCACGCGCTGCGGGTGGTAGTACTCGCCGGCCGGGAACCCGTAGTCCATCAGCAGGACGGCGCCGGCCTGCATGGCTTGCGAGAGGGTCGCGAGCCAGGCGCCGTGCTGCGGGCAGACCTCCGAACGGTAAGGCAGGTGCCAGCCCTTCCGATCGACGCCGAGGCCCGCCACCAGCTGTTCCAGGCTGTCATCCGCCGGCCGGCCCTGCCAGTCCAGCCGGTCGTCGACGACCGCAACGCCGACCTCAGTCAGCGCCTCGCCGTTCCACTCGAAGGTGCGCACAGGCATCGCATCCAGCACCTCGTTGGCGATCGCCACACCGGTGAACGCCGCCGGCGCGGCTTCCAGCCATTCGACCTGCCCGGCCGTCTGCGGCGCGCGCGCGGCGATGGTCTGCTGCTGCAGCCGCCGCAGGTCCCCCGAAAGTTCGAGGATCCGGTAGCGCAGCTTCGGGAATCCCTGCCGCTCCAACGAATTGAGCAGCTGGCTCGCGAGCGCGCCGCTGCCGGCGCCGAACTCGATCACCAGCGGGTCGTCGGCGCAGCAGGCTGCCAGCCAGGAGCCGACCTGGCGCGAAACCGCCGCGCCGAACAGCGGTGTCAGCTCCGGCGCGGTGACGAAGTCACCGACCGGGCCGAACACCGGCTTGCCGTTACTGTAGTAACCCAGGCCGGGCTCGTACAAGGCCATCGTCATGTAGCGATCGAAACCGATCCAGCCACCGGCGGCGCCGATGGCGGCGGCGATCCGCTCCGTCAGTTCACGGCTGATGGCGGCGGCCTGGGGGGCCGGTCGCGGCAGCCCGATCTCGGAATCGTCCATTCCACATTTTGTCATGAGCGGCCAGGCGCAGCCGCGGTGTGCCGCCATGCTACAGTGCCCGCCATGCAACCCAGTCCCGCCACCGCCCGCCGGGGAGTCGCGCTGGTGACCGGCGCCGCGCGCCGCCTCGGCCGCGCGATTGCACTGGCGCTGGCCCGCGACGGTTGGGACATCGGCGTCCACTACGCCACGTCGGAGGCGGCGGCACACGCCACCGCCGACGAGATCCGCGCACTCGGACGCCAGGCGGTGTGCCTGAAGGCGCAACTCGAGGATCAGCAGGCAGCCAGCGGCCTCGTGCGGCAGTTGTCCACGCAGCTCGGCCCGGTCCGCGGCCTGGTCAACAACGCATCGCGTTTCATACACGACGACATCGACAGCATCGACGCCGCGTCCCTGACCGCACACCTGCTGCCGAACCTGATCGCGCCGCTGCTGTTGTCGCAGTCGCTCTTCCGGGCGCTGCGCGAGGCGAACACCGCGGGCGGCGACACCCTGGGTGAAAACACCGTGGGCGGCGACACCGGGGGCGGCGACGCCGCTGGTGGCAGCAGCACCGGCGGGGCCCGCATGGAAGGGGTCATCGTCAACCTGCTGGACCAGAAGCTCTACAACCTGAATCCCGACTTTCTTTCCTACACCGTCGCGAAGGCGGGCCTCGCGGCCGCGACGACCATGCTGGCCCAGGCGCTGGCGCCGCAGGTGCGGGTCATCGGCGTCGCGCCGGGGCTGACGTTTCCCAGCTACCTGCAGGACGACCAGGCCTTCGAGCAGGCGCAAGCCCGGTTCTCCCCGCTGGGCCGATCGAGCACGCCGGAGGATGTTGCGGCGGCCGTGGTCTTCGCCATGCAGAACCGGTCGCTGACCGGCACGGTGATCCAGGTCGACGGCGGCCAGCACCTGCAGCGCCTGCCGCGCGACGCCAGCCTGATGCCGGCAGGCGAGAGAGTCCCATAATCCCGTCCTGGACAGAACAGGGACCGGTCACGAGGCGGCAGACGCGATGACAGAGAACGTGATGCAGTTGGTACGGGTACGCCCGGCCGAGCGCGACACCCGGCGCAACGACTATGAAGACAACAAATTGTCGAAGCGGCTGCACCGGCTGGTCGGCGAGGCGATTGCGGATTTCGGCATGATCGGCGCCGGCGACCGGGTGATGGTCTGCCTCTCCGGCGGCAAGGACAGCTATGCCATGCTGGACATCCTGCTCGGGCTGCGGCAGCGCGCGCCGGTGCCGTTCGAGATCGTCGCGGTCAACCTGGACCAGCGCCAGCCCGGTTTTCCGGCCGCCGTCCTGCCGGACTACCTGGCGCGGCTGGGCGTGCCGTTTCACATCGCGACGCAGGACACCTACAACACGGTGAAACGGGTGATCCCGGAAGGCAAGACGATGTGCTCGCTGTGTTCGCGGTTGCGCCGCGGGATCCTCTACCGGGTCGCGGACGAACTCGGGGCCACCCGGATCGCGCTCGGACACCATCGCGACGATATCCTCGAAACCTTCTTTCTCAACCTTTTCTACGGCGGGCAGTTGAAGGCGATGCCGCCCAAGCTGGTGTCGGACGACGAGCGCCACGTCGTGATCCGGCCGCTGGCCTATGTCGAAGAGCGCGACCTGATCGAATGGGCGAACCTGCGCCGCTACCCGATCATCCCGTGCAACCTGTGCGGTTCTCAGACGAACCTCAAGCGCCGCGAGACGAAGGAGCTGATGCGCGACTGGGAGAGGCGTTATCCCGGGCGCCTGGACACGATCTTCGGCGCCCTGGGGCGGGTGACGCCGTCGCACCTCCTGGACCGCTCGCGCTTCGATTTCGACGCCATCGACGCCCCGCCGCCGTCGGGCGGACCGGACCGCTGACTTGGCCAGTACCGCTTCGATCACCGCCCGCGCGTTCCGGCTGGCCCGGATCCTCTGGGTCGTGCGCCGGTTCGGCCTGGACGAACTGGTGGCAACCGGCGCCGCCAGCACCCTCGGCTCGCGGTTCGCGGTCAGGCTGACCCGCCTGCTGCGCTTCGGCACCCGCAGGGAGCCCCGCGGCGCAAGGCTGCGGATGGCGTTCGAGAGCCTCGGTCCGATCTTCGTCAAGTTCGGCCAGGTGCTTTCGACCCGGCGCGACCTGATGCCTCCCGACATTGCCGACGAGCTGGCGATGCTGCAGGACCGGGTGCCGCCGTTTCCGGCCGCGCTGGCCGTCGTGGAGATCGAACGCGGGCTCGGCCTGAAGATTTCCGAGGTGTTCGCGGAGTTCGACGAGACGCCGGTTGCCTCCGCGTCGATCGCCCAGGTGCACCTGGCAAGGCTGCACGACGGCCGGCAGGTGGCCGTCAAGGTGCTGCGCCCGGGCATGGCGGAGGTGATGGAGAATGACCTCGGCCTGCTGCGCTCCGCCGGCGCCCTCGCCGTCCGTGTCTCCGCTGACGCCCGGCGGCTGCGGCCGCTGGAGGTGATCGACGAGTTCGACCGCTACCTGCACGACGAGCTGGACCTGATCCGCGAGGCGGCCAACGCCAACCAGCTGCGCCGCAACTTCAGCGATTCGAACCTGCTGCGGATCCCTCAGATGTACTGGGACTACTGCCGCCAGAACGTTCTCGTGATGGAGTGGGTGAACGGCATACCGATCAGCCAGATCGAGCGCATGCGCGAGGCCGGCATCGACCTGCGCCGGCTCTCGCGCGACGGCGTCGAGATCTTCTTCACCCAGGTATTCCGCCACGGCTTCTTCCACGGCGACATGCATCCGGGCAACATCCTGGTCGGTAGCGAAGGGGCCGACTTCAACCGCTACATCGCGCTGGACTTCGGCATCGTCGGCACGTTGTCGGACTTCGACAAGAGCTACCTCGCGCAGAACTTCCTCGCCTTCTTCCATCGCGACTACCGGCGCGTGGCGGAGCTGCACGTCGAATCCGGCTGGGTGCCCAGGAGCACCCGCGTCGAGGAACTCGAAGGCGCGATCCGGGCCTGCTGCGAACCGGTCTTCGACCGGCCGCTGAAGGAGATCTCGCTGGGACTGGTGCTGATGCGCCTGTTCCAGGCGTCGCGCCGCTTCAACGTCGAGATCCAGCCGCAGCTGGTGCTGCTGCAGAAGACGCTGCTGAACATCGAGGGGCTCGGGCGGCAGCTCGATCCCGACCTCGACCTTTGGGTCACCGCCCAGCCGATCCTGGAGGTCTTCATGAACGAGCAGTTCGGGCTGCGAGGCATGGTGGACCGGATCAAGCAGGAGTATCCGCGATGGGCGAAGACGCTGCCGCAGCTGCCCCGGCTCGCGCATGCCGCCCTGCTGCAGCAGTCGCGCCCTCAGAAGGATCCGGACCAGGAGCTGATGCTGATGCGGCTGATCGCGGAGCAGCGGCGCACCCAGCGTTGGATTCGCGTGTTTGCGGTTCTCTTCCTGGTGTTCGTGCTGGTACAGTCCTGGCCGTGGCTTGCCGACTGGCTCGGCAGCCGCTGACCCCACCGGAACAAGAGACAGAGAGGCCTTCTGATGCTGGTCATGCTGGTGACGATCTATTTTGCGGTGACGATCGGTGTCGGCCTGTATGCGTCACGCCGGGTCAAGAGCTCGTCGGACTACCTGGTCGCCGGCCGCAGCCTGCCGCTGTACATGAACGTCGCCACCGTGTTCGCCACCTGGTTCGGGGCGGAGACGGTGCTGGCAGTGTCGTCCACCTTCATGAAGGACGGCTTGCGCGGGGTGGTCGGGGACCCGTTCGGCGCGGCCTCCTGCCTGATTCTCGTCGCCATCTTCTTTGCGCGGCCCTTCTACCGCCTGCGCCTGATCACCATCGGCGACTTCTATCGCAAGCGCTACAACAAGACGGTGGAGATCGGCACCGGAATCGCCATCACCCTCTCCTACCTCGGCTGGACATCCGCCCAGCTGGTCGCGCTGGGCATCGTCATCAACACCGTCACCGGAGGAGCGGTGACCCTCGGCCAGGGTACGGTGATCGGGGCGCTGATCGTCATGGGCTACACCATGTCCGGCGGGATGTGGTCGATCGCGCTGACGGACATTTTTCAGACGGTGGTCATCGTCGTCGGCCTGCTCTACATCGCCTGGCTGCTCGGCGACATGGCGGGGGGCTTCAACGCGGTCTACGACAAGGCCTACCAGGCGGGCAAGTTCGACTTCTGGCCTTCCGCTTCGCCGCGTGACTGGCTGGCGTTCATCGCCGCCTGGGCCACGATGGCGCTCGGATCGATCGCGCAGCAGGACGTGTTCCAGCGGGTGACCTCCGCCAAGGACGAGAAGACCGCCATGCGAGGCACGCTGCTGGGCGGTGGCTTCTACTTCATCTTCGCCTTCGTGCCGATGTTCATCGCGATATCGGCCCTGCTGATCGATCCCGCCAAGGTGCAGGCCGCCCTGGCGGTCGACGGCACCGACTTCCAGTTGATCCTGCCGCAGCTGATCCTGGACCGCACGCCGCTCTTCGCGCAGGTCCTGTTCTTCGGCGCCCTGCTGTCGGCGATCCTCTCCACTGCGAGCGGCGCGCTACTGGCCCCGACGGCGGTGCTGACCGAAAACGTCATCCGGCCGATCGTCGGCGCCCGCATCAACGACCACCAGGTGCTGCGATTGCTGCGGGTCATCCTGGTGATCTTCACGGTCGCGGTGACGATATTCGCCCTGCTTAGCGAATCATCGATGTACCAGATGGTCCAGAACGCCTACAAGGTCACGCTGGTGGTCGCCTTCACCCCGCTGGTTTTCGGGCTGTTCTGGACGCGCGCGACACCGCAGGGCGCGGTGCTGTCGATCGCCTTCGGGCTGGCGGGCTGGATATCCGCAGAACTGCTGGCGCCGGAGGCGTTGCTTCCGCCGCAACTCATCGGGCTAGGCGCGGCCATGGTCGCGATGGTCGTCGGCTCGCTGCTGCCGGCGGTGGCCGGCGGG
>JACCRJ010000200.1 GCA_013813615.1 Lautropia sp.
CTGTGCAGTTCCGCGACACCCGCACGGCCGCGCGGATATAGCCTGTCTGGCTGCCTCCTAACCGAGCGACGTGTCCAGCATCATCATCAGCACGAATACCACCATAAGCCCCGCGGTTGCAAACCGCTCGTGTCCCTTGCGGTGCGACTCTGGACACATGTCGAGCCCGGTGTTCCGTGTTGATCCTCAAATGCGGCAAGGGCTTTTGGGCGCGCGGTCGGTTGCGGATCGCCGCTGCGGAATTGGGAGGGGGCCCGATAGGGCTCCCGCAAAGGGTTATTCTCCAGGCTGAGGACTGTCTATCCATCCAATAGTTTCAATGCCACGCTTTCTTCACACTGCCGATTGGCAGATCGGTCGCACCTACCAGCGCTTCGCCCCGGACGACGCCGCCTTCCTCGCCGAGGCACGCCTGGCGACCGTCGAGCGGATTGCCCGGCTGGCGGCGCAACGGCGGGTGGATGCAGTGCTGGTGGCGGGGGACGTCTTCGATGCGCAGACGGTCTCCGACCGCACCGTGCGACGGCTGTTCAACGCCCTGGCGGCTTTCGGCGGCCGCTGGCTGATGATCCCGGGCAATCATGACGCGGCGCTGGCCGCCGGCGTCTGGACGCGGGCTCGGCAGCTTGGCTGCATGCCGGGCAACGTGCACCTGCTGGAGCGGCCCTGCCTGACCTCGTTCGAAGACCTCGGCTTCGTTGTCCTGGCGGCGCCGCTCACGCAGCGCCAGACGCACTCCGATCTGACCGCCTGGTTCGACGATGTGACGTCGCCCGCGGAACTGGTGCGGGTGGGCCTTGCCCACGGCAGCGTCGGCGGAATCCTGCCCGGGACGGTGGACTCGCCCAATCCGATCGCGCCGGATCGTGCCAGCACCGCCCGCCTCGACTACCTGGCGCTGGGCGACTGGCATGGCACGCGGCGTGTCGATGGCCGCACCTGGTACAGCGGCACGCCCGAGCAAGACCGCTTCAAGGACAACGACCCCGGCAACGTGCTCCAGGTCGAGATCGCCGGACCCAGCGTGGAGCCGGTGGTCGAAGCGATACCGGTCGGCACGTTCCGCTGGCATGAGTGGGAACGCCGCATCGGTATTCCCACCGATGTCGATGAACTCGAGCGCGATCTTGCATCGCTTGCGGCGGGGGACGTGGCTGTGGTCCGGATCGACGGGAAGGTGGACCTCAATCAGCAGTTGCGTATCCGCCGCCTCCTCGGCATTGCACAGGGCCGGGTCCGTGCGCTGGAGGCGGATCTCTCGCAACTGCGCCTGAGCCCGACCGAAGCGGATATCGCCGCGCTGGCTGCCGACGGCTACGTCGGCGAGGTCCTGGCGGCGCTGCGCAATGCTGCGCCCCGGCAGTACGAGCAGCAGGTGCCGCCGGCCGCAGTCGAGGAGGAAGCGGTGGCGGCGCAGGCGCTGAACATTCTGGCCGGCCTGTTGCTGGAGCGTCAGCAATGAGACTGTCGCGGGTTCGAATCGGGTCGCTGCGCCAGTTTCGCGATCCTATCGAAATCGACGGCCTGCACGAGGGCATCAACCTCTTCGTCGGACCCAATGGCGCCGGCAAGAGCACGATCGTGCGGGCCATCCGGGCGGCATTCTTCGAGCGCTACAGCTCGAGCAGCGTGACGGACCTGCAGCCCCGGGAAGAATCTGGTGCGGGTCCCACTGTGGAGGTCGACTTCACCAGCGGGGGGCACCGCTACCAGCTGCGCAAGCGCTTCCTGTCGCGCAAGCGCTGCAGCCTCGACATCGACGGCAGGCTGCTGGAGAACGCCGAGGCCGAAGGCTGCCTGGCGGATCTGCTGGGATTCCAGTACGCCGGCAAGGGCGCGAGCAAGGCGGAGCATTGGGGTGTGCCGGGCTTGTTGTGGATCCAGCAGGGTGGCGGACAGGAGATCCACGAAGCGGTGCTGCACGCGGCCGACCACCTGCGCAAGGCACTCGACGAGTCGCTGGGGGAAGTAGCCAGCACGGGCGGCGACGAACTCTTCGAGCGGGTGCAGGCTGAGCGGGAGAAGTTGCTGACGCGCACCGGCCAGCCGACCGGCGAATTGCGGGAAGCCGCCGGCCTGCTTTCAGCCGCGCAGGAAAAGCTGGCAGGACTCGCCGCACAGCTGGCGACCTATCGCGAGCAGGTGGACCGCTTCGCGGTCCTCAACGCCCAGGTCCTCGCCGAGAGCCGCGAGCAACCGTGGCGGCGGCTCGACGCCGAGGCCCGCCAGGCGCAGGAACAGCTGGCCGGAATTGAAAAGGCGCGCGAAGCGCTGGCCACGGACCATGCGCTCCTGACGCAGAGCGGGGCGCAGACCCGCCTGCTGGAACAGCAGCAGGCCTGGTTTGCCGAGCAGGCGGCAAGGCTCGATCAGCGGCGCCAGGCGGCGGCTGGTGCGGGTGCGCAGCTGGCCGACGCCGAGCAGGCGCTGCTGCCCCGCCGCCAGATGCTGGATGCAGCACAGCAGGCCCAGGACCATGCCCAGGCCGCGCTGGTTGCCGCGGAGCGGCGCGCGGGGCGTCGTCGTCTGCTGGAGCGCATCGCGGAACTGCTCCAGCATCACGCGAGGCTGCAAGGGGCCATCGCCCAGGGCCGGGAGATCGCGGCGCGGCTCAACCGGCACCGCCAGGAGATCGCAGTCCGGTGGATCGGGACGGAGCAACTGCAGGCGCTGCGAACCCGTGACCGGGAGATCCAGGCCGCGGGGATCCGGCTGGAATCGATCGCCACCGGACTCAGCTACCGCCTCGAGCCCGGCCGGTCGATCGATCGCGATGGCGAGAGCCTCGAGGGCAGCGGCGAATCGCAGCTGGTGCGGCGCACGGTGCTGAACATCCCGCAGATCGGCACCGTCACCATCGAGCCCGGTGGCGGGCACGACCTTGCCCAGGTCGCCGGCAGAAAGGCGAGCCTGGAGAGCACCCAGGCGAACCTGCTGCAGTCGCTCGGCCTGGACAGCATCGCGGCCGCCGAGCAGCGCCTGCAGGAATGCAGGGCGCTCGAGCAGGCCGCGCAGGTCGAGCAGGCGCTTCTCGATCAGCTTGCTCCGAAGGGGCTCGAGGCGTTGGCGGCGGAACTCGCCGCCTTCGCAGGCGAGCTTGCCGCTGTCCGTTCCCGGCTTGCGCAGTCGCAGTCGCAGTCGCAGTCATCGGCAGAGGAGCCCGCAGAGGGGCTTGCAGAGGAGTGCGCAGACGGGCCGGCAGCGGGGTCGCCTGGCGAGCGGGCGGCGGCCCGGCTGCCGGGACTCGAGGAGGCGCGCCAACTTCAGGCCGACGCGTCGCTTCGCCTGCGCCAGGCTCAGGCGGCCGAACAGGCGGCGCGGGCAGCCTGCGCCACTGCGAAAAGCGCCACGCAGCATGCCGAGGGCGAACTGGCCCAGCTCGAAGCCGCGGTGCAGGCCGAGGACTACCAGCGCCGCGTCGCCCAGAACCAGGCCGAGCTGCAGGCCACGCGGCTGCGCTACGGATCGCTCGCGGCCAAGGTCGAAACGGTCCAGCGGAGCATCGATGCCGCCCGCCCGCAGGTCATGCTGCAGGACGCGGAGCGCCTTGCGCGCAGTGCGACGCAGGCGCTGCAGGCGCACGAGCAGAGGCGCAACGAACTCCGCGACCTGCAGTGGCAGCTGGATGCTGCCGGGGCGATGGGACTGGAGGAGCAGCTGGCGCAGGCGAGCGCAGACCTCGAGCGCATCCAGCGACGCCATCGGGAGCTGGATCGGCGCGCCCGCGCTCTCGACCTGCTGGCCGGCATGCTGAAGGCGAAGCGACAGGCGCTGACGCTGCGGCTGCAGGCGCCGCTGCTGAAGCACCTGAACCACTACCTGCAGGTCCTGATGCCGGGCGCCAGCGTGACCATCGACGAGTCGCTCAAGCCGGTGGCGCTGTCGCTCGGGGCCGGTGCAGCCGCGGACCGCCACGGCTTCAGAGACAGCGCCGACGCGGCGGGATGCTTCGAAGAGCTCAGCTTCGGCACCCGCGAGCAGATCAGCCTCATCAGCCGGCTCGCCTATGCTGACCTCCTCAAGGAGGCCAACCGGCCGACGCTGATCATCCTGGACGATTGCCTGGTCAACACCGACACCGCCAGGATGTCGCAGATGAAGCGAATTCTCTATGATGCGGCCACCCGCCACCAGATTCTGCTCTTCAGCTGCCATCCCGACCGCTGGCAGGATCTCGGTACGCCCGCGCGACAGGTGCAGTCCTTCCTGAAGGCGAAGCTTCCCGCCGAGGCCGCATGACACGGCAGACGTACCCGACCACGGAGATCGACGTATCGTGAGCAGGATTCCAGGAATCCGGTTCCTTCATTCGCCCGGCCCTACGCACATACCGGACGCGGTGCTGGACGCCATGCACCGCCAGCCGATGGACCTGGGGGACCCGCGGGTCGACCGGCTGATCGCCGTCTGTGAAGCGGGCCTCAAACGTGTGCTGCAGACGGAGGCCTCGGATGTCTACCTGTATGCCTGCAACGGCCACGGCGCCTGGGAGGCGGTCATCGCCAACCTGATCGCACCGGGGAAGGCGGCCCTCGTGCCCGGGATCGGCCATTTTTCCGAATCGTGGGCGGTCCAGACGGAGGGGCTTGGGCACAAGG
>JACCRJ010000406.1 GCA_013813615.1 Lautropia sp.
TTCCCGCGGCATGCACGTCACCCATGGCTCGATTCAGCGTCGCTGGCTTCTCGAGCATCTGGACGAAACGGGCAGCCTCGAAGTAGCCCGGACGCCCCTCCTGGATGTTGGCGTTGCCTGACTCCCGTTGCAGCAAGGGCAGCCACCCGATCTCCAGCTCGGCCCCCGTGCAGACGAGCAGGTCCGCGCGCCGGGCCTGCGCAAGAAGCGCGGGGCGTGCCTCGATACGATGGGGATCCTGCTTCGCAGTCGTCGCGGAGAAGATCCTGGCCCGATCCCCGGCAATCTCCTTGACCAGCGCCGCCCATTCCGGTTCGCAAGTCAGTACGTTGATGACCGCAAAGGCGGGGGACGCCGCTGAATAGCCGCAGAGAACGGTCAGTGCAAAAAACAGTGCTTTCATACCTGCGCCCCTTAGAACCGGTGCGCGCCATGGGCGCCGAGGCTAAGGATGTATTGAAGCCATACCTGGTTATCGGTGATCCCGAGCATCGATCTGTCCCTGGCGACCTGCACCCGAAATCGTGAGAATTCGCTGAAGGAATAGTCGGCCATCAGGCTATGCCGGGACGGCCGGTAATCTTCTGTTGCAAGGCCAATGTTTCCAAAACTGACGCCGCCTGAATCCAGCCGGTCGTACCTGTACCCGATGCGCCAGCGCGGCATGAACTGGTAAACCCCCTGGAGGTACCATCCGGACTGCCTGGCGCGGTACCCATCGCCAAGTCCGCTACATACACCCCCGTCGGCGGTGTTGTCTGCACAGGTGAGCTCGCCATTTTCGGTGCGCCGGAAGTACTCTGCTTGGACCTTGGCGTTCCGGCGGGTCGGATTTCCCTGAGGCGCCCACTTCCAGACGAAGTCGACGATCCAGGTCTTCGAGTCACCGGTGAAGTCGGTAAGCCCCTGCGCTCCACTGACGTCGTCGAGATGCGCTTCACGCGTCCTGGGTTGAGCAACGAAATAGTTGAGTCCCGAACGCCAACTGTGCGACGCCCCCACATCGCCACCGACCTTGGCGAACGCAGCCCAGGCGCCCGGCCGGTTGCGGTTGCCGCCCTCATCCGATCCAGGGAAGAACTGCCCCCTCCCTGCCTCGACGCCTAATTCCAGGAAAGTGTCTGTCGGAGCGAGCCACTTCAGCTGCACGCCGTCCTGTATCAGATGTTCCCCGAAAAGCGCCTGATACATGAGGTTCTGATCCGCGAAGTCCCATGCGTGCGGATGCTGCTCGTTGATGTACCCGATGCCTGAGAGGAAGCGCCCGCCCTTGAGGCTGAGCCCCCTGCCCAATCCCGACGTCTGGAACCACGCTTCCTCGACTTCCGCCTCACCATCCGGCGTGAGCGCCAGCGTCATATGGCCGCGGAAATAGGGATCGATGGGGGCCGAGACAATGAGTTCGGTGTTACCCAGGCTCAAGCCGCGTTCGCCGCCATGATCATGGCCTGCGGGGAAGAAGCCGGTAATGCGCCGCTCATCGATGTCCTTGCTTCGCAGGTACTGGCCCTGCAGCACGAGCGAAATGTCCGGATTGAAGGAGGATCGGGCGGGACTTGACGGCGCTTGGTTCCTTGCAGTTTCCACGGCGGGCACGGCAGGCGTCTTTTCTCGCGCTCGTTCCTCCAGTTCCTTCAAGCGCCTTTCATAGTTGCCCTGCAGCGCCTTCAATTGCTGCCCGAATTCGTTGCGCAGCTTCTCCACGTCGGTTTCCGCCCGCGCTTCTGGGGGCGCGGCCGACAATGCCGCAACCGCGCATGCGGTTGCAACGATGCGAAGTCGTCGTTTCATTTTTCCTGGTCCTTAGCCGAATCAATACGCGCGCCGCTATCGTCAGCGGGCCGGGGAGCGAGCGGGGACGTCAGGAACAGGGAGGCGGGGCGTGGCTGCGATAAGCAAGCCGGAGCGGCAGGACGCCGGGCGCCGCCGGCTCGAGGGGACCGGGCTCAACCCGAGGTGGCGGTCCTACGCCGGATGGAACGACGTGAGATGTGGGACCGACGAGATTGCCATAGGCGGGACACCACACGCACGTCTGTGAAAGGGCGTCCCCATCAGTTCGCTCCCCGAGATGAGACAGCGCGTGTGCAGATGCGCTGAACTGTGCCACCAGGAGCAGCACGGTAAACAGGACAGATCGGATGGCGCGGCGATTCATGCTACGCAGTACTTCCGCCGGCGATGCACAGGCCGCATTGCAGGGGGAGCGCCGCCTTGCCATCGGTGTCTGAAGCACCGCCGGCGACGGCGGGGTGGGAAAACGCATGCCAGTTCGTCGTCGCTTGCGCCAGCGGCAACAGCAACGCCAACGAGATCAGCCAGAAC
>JACCRJ010000456.1 GCA_013813615.1 Lautropia sp.
GCGCCGACGAGCCAGTCTGGAGGTAGTGGCCGAAGATGATCGGGGTCAGCATCAGCACGCCGTAGAGTTCCCACATGTGGCCGAAGTAGCCGAACACCGACGCGCGCACCTTGCGGTCGTGCCAGATGACGGTCAGCGCTCGCGCGCTGACGCGCCCCCCTTGACCAAATAGGGGCCGTCAGGAACCAGGAACCACATCAGCAGTCCGCCGCCGACCGCCAGCGTCGACAGCACCAGGATCACCTCTTCCCATGGCCAGGCGGTGCCGAGCGCGCGCAGCGCATGCGGTAGCGCCGTGCCGAGCACCAGCGCGCCCACCAGGAAGCCGAGCGCTCCACCGAGGCCTTTCTGGTACCAGCCGGATGCGATCTTCATGCCGACCGGATAGATGCCGGCCAGGAAGAAGCCGATGCCGAAGCGCGTCGCAGTCATCGACAGGAGCACTTCCGGCAGCAGCAGCACGGCAGCGTTGGCAAGCGCTGCGAGCAGGCTGCTGACCAGGTACACCTTTCGCGGCGAGAACCGGTCCGCGATCATCAGCAGCGAGTAGAAGAGCGTGCCGACGATGAAGCCCGCATGCACGGCGGAGGTGACGGCGCCGGCCGTGCTGGACGTCAGCGCCCAGTCGCGTTGCAGGTCCGCGTCGATGGCATTCGCGGCGAACCACAGCGAGGTGCCGCCCAACTGGGCGGCCGCGATGGTGGGCAGTATGCGGCGCGGTACAGGCGGGTGCGGGGGCGGCACGGCGCGTTAGCTGATGCTCAGATGACGATGACGACGTCGCTGTATTGACCCAGCACAGCATCAGCCGTCAGCAGCCTCAGGGGCTCGCAGATGCTCTGCGCAATGAGAAGACGATCAAAAGGATCCTGGTGGTGGAGCGGCAAGCGCGCCTCGGCAACAGCATGAGTGGCAGTTACCGGCAACTCCACGAAACCGCTTGCGTCGATAGCCGCCAGCAACTCATCCGGGTCGGCCTTTATCTTGCCAAGCCGCGCCTTGATCGCGACTTCCCAGAGTGACGCCGCTGACACGTAGGCCTGCTCGGCAGACTCGATTGCACGTCTCGCAGCGGGCTTGAGCAGTGCGCTTCCGCTCACGGCCCACAGGAACACATGCGTGTCCAGAAGTAGTCGCATCAGCTTCCGAACAGTGCCAGTACTTCCTCCGGCAGGGGGGCATCGAAGTCCGGTGCCACCTTCACCTTGCCCTTCAACACGCCGAATCTGATCCGGCGCTTCGGCACCTCCAGGCGAGTGATTCGCACCAGCGGCTTGCCATTACGGCAGACGACCACGTCCTCACCCGACGCAGCCTTGTCGACCAACTGTGACAGCCGGGTCTTGGCTTCGTAGATGTTGACGGTTTCCATGGTGCGTCCAGGTCGGATTCGCCTGACTAAGTCTAGTCTAGAACGAACGCGGCGGCAAGTCGGTGCTGATGGTTATCGCGTGCGCGTCGATGCTGTCCCCGGTCAGTCGTCGTGCCTGCCTTGTCCGCGACCTCTGCCGTGGTGCTTGTCCTTGTCACGGTGCTTGTACTTGCGGTGCCCCCGATCGTCGTCATCATCATCGTGATCGTGGCCGCGACCCCCGTAGGCAGGGACGTAAACCTCGCTGTACCAGCGATCCTGCACGAAATAGACCGGCCGGTTGCATGCCCGATAGCGATCGCAGTGGGAATTCCAGTTTTCGGCGTGTCTCATCGGGACGTGCAGGTAGATCGGCTGCTGCACGACGACGACGGGGGCCGGCCGGATGATGACCGGCTGCGGATACAGGACCGGGGGATGCGGCAAACGACCGATGTCGATGCGTCCGAACAGGCCGGGCTGGGCGATATCGATCGAGACACCGACCTCTGCGCCGAGGGCCGAGGTACTGAGGCAAAGCGCTGCGCAGGCGACGGCGATGACATGCTTCATTGAACTGCTCCTGAAAAGAGCCTCCGCACGTATGGGGGGTCATCCACTCTATCGGAGCGGAGCCGGCCTGGGAGGCCGAAGCGTGCCGGTCGTCGCTTCCTCAATGCCGTCGATCGAAGGGAGCGCGCTTTCCAGGGAACTGATCGATTGACCGGCTTCATGAGGCGGTTCGCGAAAGGCGACCGGTCAGGCGAAGTCCGTCAACAGTTTTCCCGCGAGGGGCGCAGCCTTCACCAGTCCCTGGCGGTCCGCCACCATCTCCCCGTTGACCCACACGCCATGCACCCCGATCCCGTCGGTGGTCAAGCGCGGGGCGCCGCCCGGCAGGTCGAACACGCGACGCTTCGGACCGCGACCGACCGTCTTCGGGTCGAACAGCAGCAAGTCCGCTGCATAGTTTTTGCGGACCATGCCGCGCCCCTGCATGCCGAACAGTTGCGCCGGCAAGCTGGTCAGGCGCCGCACGGCCTCGCTTAGCGGCATCGTTGCGCGATCGCGGGCCCAATGGCCCATCAGGTGCAGGCCGAAACCGGCGTCGTTGAAGAAGGTCAGGTGTGCGCCCGCGTCGCTCAGGCTGACCAGGCTGTGAGGATGGTTGAGCATGCGGCCCACGGCCGCTTCATCGGAGTTCAGCAATTGCGCGGTGAAGACGGTGCGCAGGTCCTCCGCAAGCGCCAGATCGAGCATCACATCGAGCGGGTCCCGCCCCTCGACCCGCGCGATGTCGCCGATCGACCGTTGTTCATAACGGGTTTGGGCCTCGGTTGCGGCCTCCACCACCTGGACCTTGTCCCACTCTGCGTTGAACAGGCGGAAATTGGTCGGGGTCGCCAGTTCCGCCCGTACGCCGTCGCGGAAATCCCGGCTGGCGAGCATTGCTTTGAGCGCAGCGCCGTGCAGTCCGAGCGCGGGCTGCCAGCTGAGAAGGCCTTCGGCCGGATAGGGCGACTGCATCGTGAAGTCCATCGTCAGCGGGCAGCAGGATACCTGGCCGATCAGGCGATGGCCGCGGCTGTTGGCGGCATCGATGGCGTCGAGGTCCTCGAAGACTGCCGCCGGATTGGTGCTGTTGTGCAGAAGTGCGGCAACCATCACCGGGCGGCCGCTGGTCGCGGCCAGCGATTCGAGAAAAGACATCGGCGTGTGACCGCCTTTGGTCAGCATGAAGACGCCGTGGCCGCACTCGCCCATCGCCCTCACCAGCGCCTGCATTTCCGTGTCATCGGCCAGGCGCGAAGGCATCGGCAGGCCGCCTTCGCCGTTGTGCGCCGGGGAGGTGCTGCTGGCAAAGCCGACGGCGCCCGCCTGCATCGCTTCGCGCACGAGCGCCTGCATCTGCGCTATTTCAGGCCCGCAAGCCGTGCGTCTGGATGCCTCATTCCCCATCACGTAGGTCCGGACACTGCTGTGACCGATGTAGGCGGCGACGTTGACGGCACTGCCGCTGCGCCGAAGCTGCGCCAGGTACTCGGGAAAGCTCTCGAACTCCCACCTGATCCCTTGCCGCAACACGTCGAGTGACATTCCCTCGACCTGGGTCAGGTTGCGCATGGTGACGTCCCGGTCCAGCGGCCGGCACGGCGCGATGGTGAAGCCGCAGTTACCGATCACCGCGGTGGTCACCCCAAGCGCAGATGAAGGCCGCACCCAGGGATCCCAGGTGATCTGGGCGTCGAAATGGGTATGGCTGTCGATGATGCCGGGCATCAGCGCGAGGCCGTCGGCCGGGATCACCCGGCGTGCATCGCCGCAGGAGCCGGGGCCGACGGCGTCGATGCGTCCGCTGGTGACGGCGACATCTCCGACCACCGGCGGATTGCCGCTTCCGTCGAGGATCAGCGCGCCGCTGAAAAGAAGGTCATGCACGAGCGCCCCCTCAGGCTGCTGGACAAAGTCCGAACCGGCCCAGTCTAGCGCCTATGGTCGGAAAAACAAGCGTCGGAAAAACAAGCGTCGGAAAAACAAGCTTTCGCCCGCCTGCCTTCTCTGCAACAATGGTCGCCGACCGGTGCGCAATCACCGATGCCGCGCCATCCGAGCCCGGTCGGTGTCCCGAGAGCCCAAGAGGATGAGTCGATGAAAAAGCTGGTCCGTGCCGTCGCCGCCTCCGTCGCGGCGGGTCTTGTCGCTGCCACGCTCCTGCCGGGGGTTGCAGCTGCGCAGCAGAAGGTTCTGAAGTTCATCCCGCAGGCCGACCTGCGCATCCTGGACCCGATCGCCACCACCGCCTACATCACGCGTAACCATGGCTACATGGTCTACGACACCCTCTTCGCCATGGACGAGAAGTTCCAGGTCCAGCCGCAGATGCTGGACAAGTGGGAAACGGCCACGGATGGCTTGAGCTATACCTTCACCCTGCGCGACGGCCTGAAGTTCCACGACGGCCAGCCGGTACGCCCGGTGGACTGCATCGCTTCCATAGGTCGTTGGGCCAAGCGCGATGCACTCGGCCAGAAGCTGGCGGAGGCTACCGACTCATGGAGCGCAGTAGACGACAAGAGCTTCATCCTCAAGCTCAAGAAGCCGTTTCCGCTGGCGCTGGAGGCGCTTGCCAAGCCGTCCTCCAACGTGCCCTTCATCATGCCGGAGCGCATCGCCCGGACCGACGCGTTCAAGAACATCGAGGATGCCACCGGCTCCGGCCCGTTCAAGTTCGTCAAGGACGAGTGGGTGCCGGGCAACAAGGTGGTCTATATCAAGAACACCGACTACGTGCCTCGCAAGGAGGCGCCGTCATGGGCCTCCGGCGGCAAGGTCGTGAAGGTCGACCGGGTGGAATGGATCTACATCCCCGACTCCGCGACGGCCGCCGCTGCGCTGAACGCCGGAGAAGCCGACTGGTGGGAGCAGATGCCTCCGGACCTGATTCCGCTGCTCGCCAGGAACAAGGAGATCACCGTCAAGAACATCGACCCGCTCGGTTCGATGGGCATGATCCGCTTCAACTTCCTGCACCCGCCGTTCAACAACGAGAAGCTGCGCCAGGCCGTGCTGTACATGGTCGATCAGCAGGACTACGTGATCGGCATCGC
>JACCRJ010000505.1 GCA_013813615.1 Lautropia sp.
AGATCCTCCGGCCTCAGCGGGCGCGGCGGCTTGTTGCGGTTGGTCGACTTCGGGGCGGGCAAGGGCTATCTCACGTTTGCGCTGCACGACTACCTGCAGGCCATGCCGGACGTGACGGTGCAGACGACCGGTATCGAGCTGCGTGGGGAGCTGGTGAAAAGCTGCAACGACACGGTAGCCGCGCTCGACATCGAGGGCCTCGCCTTCAGGCAGGGCGACATCGGCAGCTATCGCGGCGGTACCGGCGGCAGCAACGGTGATGGCGGCAGCGGCGGCACCAGTGGCGAAGCGTCTTTCGACGTGATGATCGCGCTTCATGCCTGCGACACCGCCACCGACGACGCGATCCACCAGGGAATCCGCGCCGGCGCCGCCATCATCATGTGCGCGCCGTGCTGTCACAAGCAGTTGCGGCCCCAGCTGCTCAGCCCGCATCCGCTTCGGCCAATCCTGCAGCACGGCATTCATCTCGGCCAGGAGGCTGAGATGCTCACCGACGGCCTGCGGGCGCTGCTGCTGGATGCCAGCGGCTACGACACGCAGGTGTTCGAGTTCATCTCGCTGGAGCACACCAGCAAGAACAAGATGATCCTTGCGGTGAAGCGCAGCGTGCCGAGGGAGGCGGGACCGGTGCTTGCGCAGATCGGCGAGATCAAGGCCTTCTACGGGATCCGCGAGCAGCGGCTGGAGAGCCTGCTGCTGGCGGACGGGCTGCTGGCGGACATAAAATGAACGGACAGCCCCCATCGAGGCAGCCATGTCGCACAAGATCGTCTTCTATCACAACCCCAAGAGCCGGGCCGCCATCGTCCACTGGATGCTCGAAGAGGCCGGCGCCGACTACGAGACCCGGCTCGTCGATTTCCAGAAGGGTGACAATCGGACGCCGGAATTCCTGGCGCTCAACCCGATGGGCAAGATCCCGATGATCGTGGTCGACGGCACCGTCATCACCGAAGCACCGGCGATCATCGCCTGGCTCGCGGATGCCTATCCCGCCGCGGGTCTCGCGCCGGAGGTGGGCAGCCTGCAGAGGGGCCTCTACTATCGATGGCTTTTCTTCGGCGGCAGTTGCATCGAGCCCGCGCTGGTGGACCAGATGTTGCATCGGCCACCGGTAGAGCAGAAGTCCGCGCTCGGCTGGGGTAGTTTCGACGACGTGCTCGACACAGTGGAAGCAGGCCTGCGTGCGGCGCCCTGGCTGCTCGGTGAACGGTTCAGCGCTGCCGATGTGTACATCGGCGCGGAACTGGGCTGGGCGGGTCACTTCGGTGTGCAGCGGATCAAGGACAGCCAGCTTATCGACGACTATGTGACCCGGTGCAGGCAGCGGCCGGCGTACTTGCGCACCCTCGTCTGATCAGGGGAGTCGATCGGTGCCGATCTCGTTGAGGCGCACGAGACTTGCCTTCAACAACGGCAGCATCAAGCCGAAACTGACGCTGCCGAGCCGTATCACTTATCGGCAGCGGCTTCGTTCACAGCGGCCTCGGCCAGCTCGCTCATGAGCTCGTCGGCCCCGTACATTTCCTTCACGGCGGCCTTGAGTCGGTTGGTGTCATCCTCGAGCTTGAGGGCCTTGGAAAATGCCGCCACCGTTCCGAAGCCGGTGATTCCGTAGTGCGTCATGCGCTGGTACTGGGCAATGATCGCGGCATCCAGCACCGGGCCCTTCTCCGGAGCATCCTCGATCGTGTGCTTGAAGGCCTCGTTCACCAGTCCCTCCATTCCCTTGCAATGCTCCTTCGCCATCTTCTCGTCATGATTGGAAATGAGCGCCTTGAGCAAGCCGGTGTGACTCGAAATGCCCTTCTGCGATGATTCGAGCATCTGCGTGAGCTTCGGATTCGTCGCTTGCGGGGCGATCTTCTTCAGTGCCCGGGCCATCTGGTCGTTGGCGGACCATAAATCCTTGAGTTCATCGATGTAGAGGTCGGACAGGCTTGAGATATCAGACATTGGTTTCTCCGGTCGGTTATGCCCACTAGGCTGAGCACGGTTGTGCGGGGAGCTTTTCAGAGAAAGGACCCACTGGGTAGCGTCATTCGGCGACTTCGAGGGCAATGTGGGCAAATGCGGGCAAATGCCACGATAATCCGCCGCGGGACATTCGATGTATCCAGTTGGTGTGGACGGCAATTCATGTGCCTACTTGACCTGGCTCGTCCTCAGTCAGCCGGCGTCGAGCGCCTGCGCCGCGATCTGGTACGACTTCAGCCGCGCCCGGTGATCGTGGATCTGCGCGGTGATCATCAGTTCGTCCGCGCCGGTCTTCTCGATGAACGCCTTCATCTGCCGGCGCACCGTGTCCGGTGAGCCGACAGCCGAACAGGAGAGTACCTGGTCGAGCATTTCCTTCTGCATCGGCGAGAGCTGCGCCTGGTAGCCCCGGATCGGCGGCTGCAGCTTTGACGGCCGGCCGCTTCGCAGGTTGACGAAGGCCTGCTGCATGGACGTCGCCAGGTACTGCCCCGCCTCGTCCGTGTCGGCCGCGAAGACGTTGAAGCCGAGCATGACGTAGGGCTGCTGCAAATGCCGCGACGGCTTGAAGCGCGAGCGGTAGAGCGAGATCGCCTGCATCATCATCGCCGGCGCGAAATGCGAGGCGAAGGCGTACGGCAGGCCCAGCGCCGCCGCCAGTTGCGAGCCGAAGAGGCTCGAGCCGAGGATCCAGATCGGCACGTCGAGGCCGGCGCCGGGCACGGCCTGCACCGCCTGTCCCGGCTCCGGCGGCTCGAAGTAGTGCATCAGTTCCACCACGTCATTGGGGAACATGTCCGGATCGCTGCCGAGATTCCTGCGCAAGGCCCGCGCCGTGGCCATGTCGGAGCCGGGCGCGCGGCCGAGGCCGAGGTCGATACGGCCGGGAAAGAGCGAGGCCAGCGTACCGAACTGCTCGGCGATCACCAGCGGCGAGTGGTTCGGCAGCATGATGCCGCCGGCGCCGACGCGGATGGTGGAGGTGCCGGCCGCGACATGGCAGATGACGATCGACGTTGCCGCGCTGGCGATCCCGGGCATGCTGTGGTGCTCGGCGAGCCAGAAGCGCCGATAACCGAGCGCCTCCGCATGACGCGCGAGGTCGAGCGAGTTCTGCAGCGACTGCGCGGCGTCGCTGCCTTCCAGGATGGGGGAGAGATCGAGGACCGAGAGGGGGATCGATGGGGACGTCATGGGACGATGCTACCAACCGGGCTCAACTGCAACCCGCGCGGGTTTGGGCCTATCGGCCGGCGCCGGGCAATGTTAGGCTGCATGCTCCGCCGCCTGCCTACGGCCGCCGCTTCACTC
>JACCRJ010000506.1 GCA_013813615.1 Lautropia sp.
TACTGTGCGGCGCAATCATGCAAATGCTGCAGTCCCGGGGATTTCCGATCGCGCTCGGACTGGTCACCATCGGGTTGGGCATCTTCAGCCTCGTGCGGATCCGCTCGGCTCCGCCGCTGCCGCCGGCGAGCCGTGGCAACTTCGTGGCGGTGGATCAGTCGTCGCCCGGGGGCATCGGGCCGGCGCCGCGGCTGCTGGCCGAGGCGAAACAGTAAGCCTGCGCAGCGGCCATCAGCCCTTTCGCCCTCAGCCAGCCGGGGCCGCGACAGGTCCCGCGGCGACTACTTTGGCTGAAGCGGCTGCCGCCTGGACATGTTCTTCTGCATCTCTTCGGTCATCCGCCGAGCCTGCTCCGGCGTGATGCCGGTTGCGCCGTCCTTGCCCATCTGCAACGGGTTCAGCGGCGGCATGCCCTCCATGACGATGTCGCCCGGCTTCATGCCGGCCTTGCACGGTCCGAGCCACCGGCCATCCATCTTCATGTTCATTTCCGATACGCCGGACATCGGCGGATCGAACGTCATCTTCATGTCGCCGGTGTATTCCGTGTCCCGCGACATGGTGTACTGACCGTCGATCGTGCTCCTGATGCCCTGATTGTCGCAGCTGCTGCGCACGCGGTAGCGGCTGCCGCTGCGCTCGACCACCGGCTTGCTGCAGGTCTGGCCTTCGTTGCTGCGGGTCCTGAGCAGGTCGTCGGTGCTGGCGTCGATGCACTGCTGAATGGTTTGCGCCCCGATCGGGCCGCCGGTCGTCTTCATCTCCCACAGGCCGGCCTTGCGCCGGGGAAAGTCTGCGTCGCCGGCAGCCGCAAGCGGCCCCACGCATGCCATCAGGCAGACAGCGAGGGATACCGGCCAGCGGATGCCGGCGGAGGCGACAGGCGCGAACACGGGGAAGGGGACGGTGACGGCTTCATCCGATGGGCACATGGCGGCTCCCCAGGCAGGTCAGACGTGGATCGACTTGTAGCGCAGCCGCTTGGGCTTGGCTTCCTCTTCTCCCAGGCGGCGGCGCTTGTCTTCTTCGTATTCCTTGTAGTTGCCGGCGTAGAAGGTCCACTGCGACTCGCCTTCCGCAGCCAGGATGTGCGTGGCGATCCGGTCCAGGAACCAGCGGTCGTGGGAGATCACCAGCACGCAGCCGGCGAACTCCAGCAGCGCCTCTTCCAGCGCGCGCAGGGTCTCCACGTCCAGGTCGTTGGAGGGCTCGTCCAGCAGCAGCACGTTGCCGCCTTCCAGCAGAGTCTTGGCCAGGTGCAGCCGGCCGCGCTCGCCGCCCGACAACTGGCCCACCAGCTTCTGCTGGTCCTGGCCCTTGAAGTTGAACCGGCCGATGTACGCGCGCGACTGCATCTCGAACCTGCCCACGTTCATGATGTCGAGCCCCCCGGACACGTCCTCCCACACCGTCTTGTCGGCCACCAGCGAATCCCGCGACTGGTCGACGTAGGCGACCTGCACCGTATGGCCGACCTTGATCGTGCCGCTGTCGGGCTTCTCCGTGCCGGTGATCATCCGGAAGATGGTCGACTTGCCGGCGCCGTTGGGGCCGATGATGCCGACGATCGCGCCGGGCGGGATGATGAAGTTCAGCTTGTCGACCAGCAGGCGGTCGCCGTAGCCCTTGCTGACGTCCTGAAACTCGAGGACCGCATCGCCGAGCCGTTCAGCCACCGGGATGAAGATCTCCTGCGTCTCGTTGCGCTTCTGGTATTCGTGCGATGACATCTCATCGAAGCGCGCCATCCGGGCCTTGCTCTTGGCCTGGCGGCCTTTGGGGTTCTGCCGCGACCACTCCAGCTCCTTCCTCAGCGCCTTCTGCCGTGCAGACTCCGTCGACTCCTCCTGCTTGAGCCGATTGCTCTTCTGCTCCAGCCACGAGCTGTAGTTGCCCTTCCACGGGATACCGCTGCCGCGATCCATCTCGAGGATCCATTCCGCGGCGTTGTCGAGGAAGTAGCGATCGTGGGTGACGCCGACGACGGTGCCGGGAAACTTCTGCAGGAACTGCTCCAGCCAGTCGACGCTCTCGGCGTCGAGGTGGTTGGTCGGCTCGTCCAGCAGGAGCATGTCCGGGCGCGACAACAGCAGCCGGCACAACGCGACCCGGCGCTTCTCGCCGCCGGAGAGCGTGCCCACCTTGGCATCCCACGGCGGCAGGCGCAACGCATCCGCCGCGATCTCCAGCTGCAGGTCGGTGTTGTCGGTGCCGGCAGCGGTGATGATCGCCTCGTACTTTGCCTGCTCGGCCGCGAGTTTGTCGAAATCCGCGTCAGGTTCCGCGTAGGCGGCGTAGATCGCGTCGAGCTTCGCCTTGGCCGACATCACCTCGCCCAGCCCCTCCTCGACCGCTTCGCGCACCGTCGCGTTCGGATCGAGCTCGGGCTCCTGCGGCAGGAAACCGATCTTGATCCCGGGCATCGCGGTGGCTTCGCCCTCGATATCCTTGTCGAGCCCGGCCATGATCCGCAGCAGCGTGGACTTGCCCGAGCCGTTCGTTCCGAGCACGCCGATCTTGGCGCCGGGAAAGAAGCTCAGGGAGATGTCCTTGAGAATGGTGCGTTTGGGAGGGACGGTCTTGCCCACCCGGTTCATCGTGTATACGTATTGGGCCATCTTGCGCGGCAGGCGATGCTGCCGGAGGTCTTGGAGTGTCTGGAAAGCGGCAGCCGCAGCGAGCGCGGGGTCTGCCGCCGGCGCCGACCGGCGCAGGCATGGGCTGCATTATCGCTCATCGGCATCCCGCCCCGGCTTTACCGCACGAAAGCTGTGGCAATGCCGGCCCTGATGCCGGACCTGATGCCGGCCCTGATGTGGAGGTCAATCGGAACGTGAAGGCGCGGGTGAAGCCGCTCAGACGATCTTCAGTCGGACCTTCTGCTCGGGTGCCGCAAAGAGCGTGTCCAGCTCCGCCAGCGTCGCCGGCGAGAGCGAAAGAGCCAGAGCGCCGGCATTTTCGGCCGCCCGCTCGGCGGAACTCGTCATCGGGATCGGCCAGGTGTTGCCGCGCGAGACCAGCCACGCCAGGGCAACCTGCCCGGCGCTCGCGCCGTAGCCGGCCGCGATGGCCTGCAGGCCCCGGTGGCGGGGCAGCCGGCCTTCGTCGAGCGGGCAGTACGCCATGGTGACGATGCCCTGCCGGTCCAGCCAGGGCTTGAGGTCGTATTCGATGCCGCGCTCACTCAGCGAGTAGTACACCTGATTGGCCGCGCATTCATCGCCATGCTCGAGCGCCGCCAGCTCCCGCATGTCCGCCAGGTCGAAGTTCGACACCCCCCAGCGGCGGATGAACCCGTCGGCGACCAGCTGGCGGAATGCCTGGATCGTCTCGGCCAGCGGATGGCGGCCGCGCCAGTGCAGCAGGTAGAGGTCGATGACATCGGTGCCCAGGCGCCGGAGGCTGCGCTCGCAGGCGGCCCGGGTTCCCTTCGACGAGGCGTTCTGCGGCAGCACCTTGGTGACAAGGTAGCACTGTTCGCGGCGCCCCTTGATGGCGGCGCCGATGAGTTCTTCGGAGCCGCCGTCGGCATACATCTCGGCGGTGTCGACCAGCGTCAGGCCGTGATCAAGCGCGGCCTGGATCGCCGCGATCTCCTGCTTCGCCTTCGACGGCGCTTCGCCGAGCCGCCACGTGCCTATTCCCAGGGGGTGCGGGGGATGCATCAGGTTATCTCGACACTGCAGTGCATGCGCAGGCCGGCAGCTGCGCGCCGGCGAATGTCGCATCGGCCAGCCGCACGAAGCAGCCATCCGGCCCGGCCAGCAGCTTCAGCACCACCGGCTGCGGAACGGCCGCGCGGCCGTCCAGGAGCAGGCCGTCGGCACCGCGCCGCGGCATGCGGGCGAGCACAAGTTCATCGCTGTCGGCAAAGGCCGCGTGCCCCAGGATGACGCGATTGCCGCTGTGAAGCTCAGCGAAGGCTTCGATCTGCGCAAGGCACTGCGGCGTGGCGCCCTTGCCGCCGCCGGCAGCTGCCTGCAGCCGGGCTGGCACGATGCCTGGCGACACCGGCGATAACGTCGCCGAGCCGGGCGATGACAGATCCGCCGGGGGCGAGACGGCAGGTGCCGGGGCGCGCGGGTCGGAAGGTCCTGGCGAAGTCGACGTCGCAACCGGCTCGCGCATCACGCAGGCCGCCAGAAGCGTAACCATGGCGAGGCCGCAGAGCGCTGCCGGTAGCGTGCGTTTCATGGCGCGAGGAACTTGTTGCTCCGCGAAGCCGGCCGCACGATCGTACCGGGAACGTCTGGGCCATGGCTGCCGGTCGCATCCTTCAACGCGGCGCCGCCGGCTGCGACTGCAGCGCAGGAGGCGCCGGCACGCACCCCCAGTGCTGCAGCGAGGAGGCCCTCGCTTTCGCTGCCGAGCGGCTGGCTCAGGTCGTCCGCGACCGCGCAGAACGGCGGGAAGCCCTCGGCGAAGTCGCCGAAGCCCTTCTGGTTGACGCCCTGGAACTCGACCGGAAAGTACGACAGGCCGCAGTTGTCCCTTGCGGTGAAGCCGTACGGCTTGCCGCAGGTGCTGGCGCCGAGCACGATCACTTCGACGTCCACGCCCCGCAGCCCGTTGACGATCGATTCGCTGGCTGAGCAGGTACCGGCGGTTGTCAGCACGTAGACACGGTTCAGCCCGAGGTTCGGCAAGGGCGAATTGGCACCGGTGCCTGAACCGGGGACACCGGTGCTGACCGACATGAACGACAGATTGCTGGATGCACTGTTGGTGGCCGCCGCACGCTTGTCGCTGAAGACCGAGCGCTCGAAAGTCTTGGCGGCGGTACGCGCCGGCGGCGCGATCATGTACGCGAGCTGGCTCGCGATGTAGAGATACCCGCCGCCGTTGTAGCGCAGGTCCAGGATCAGGTCGCTCACTGCAGCCGCGCGGAAATCCTCCATCGCCTTGCCGAGCTGACCCTCCGCCGGCAGGATGAAATCGTTGAACAGCAGGTACCCGACCTTGCTGCCGCCGACGTCCAGGACCTTCGCCAACTTCACCGGCGTCGTCGTGACGGGCCCGGCGGTGAGCATGACGTCACGCTCCGTGCCGCCGTTGCCGCGAAGCCTGAACGTCGCCTGCCGGCCCTGTGGCGGCGAGAACAGCACCTCGTTGAGGCGTGCTACCTCGGCGGCATCAGTGGTGTTGACGAAATCGATGCTGGCGCCGTCCACCACCAGCGACACGAGGCTGTCGCCGCGTACGACGCCCGCGGCTTCGGCCGGTGTCCCGGCGTTGGTATAGGCGACCCGCAGGCTGCGCGGAACCGTCGGCGAAGCAAGCGCCCATTCGATGCCGTAGCCGCCGGTCACGCCCGTCTGGATCAGGGCATTCCACTCGGCCGTCGGCAGGGTGAAGCTGAAGCGGTCCTTCTTCGCACCGCTCGTGGTCAGCGCCGGCGTCTTCAGGGCCTGGAACCAGTTGGTCAACGCAACCTGTGCCGGCGACGTGTTGTAGGCAGGCAGTGCGGAATCGGGCGCCGCAACCTCCGCGTACCAGAGATAGGCCTCGTCCATGTAGCTGCGCACCCAGGACTTCTCGTCCTGCAGCGAACCGCTGGTGTAGCGGGCCAGCAGACTGCCGGTGCCGTCACGTGCCAGCGTGTTCTCTGGCGCGCACTTCCCGGCGAAGTTGCTCGACGCGGGAAGCGTGGCGACACCGCCGTCGCCGCCGGCGCCGCCGCCACCACCGCAGGCGGAGAGCACCCCAGCCATGAGCGCCAGCAGCAAAGGCGCGCCGCGCCGCCACGCCGGCGGCTTCAGCTCGGCCGGTCGCGCTGCTTTGCGGTCGAGCGACAGGGTGCGCAGGGTCCCGGAATCGGCTGTGGCGGGCAAACGCGGCCCGACAGGAGGAAGCTCGACGAAGCGAATCACCAAGCGCGTCTCAGGGGACCAGCTTCACGCCGGTAACCTTCTCCTGTGCGCGCACCAGCGACGGCACGAACTCGCCGCCGAAGCCGAGCGCACTCGCCAGGCACAGCGTCTGGTGCACCGCTTCGCCGACGACGGAAGGCACGTTGTTCGACTCCGCCAGGTGGGTGTAGTAGCGGACGTCCTTGCGGGCGTTGTCCAGCCCGAACTTCAGGCCCTGCATGTCGCCCGACAGCGTCTTGCCCATCGCCTGGAACAGACCGGAATTCACCCCGCCGGCGCTGACCACGTCCACCAGCTTGCGGGGATCCACGCCGGCCTTCGCGCCGACGGCGAAGGCCTCGGCGGCAGCGGTGCAGATGGCCTGGGCGATGAAATTGTTCAGCAGCTTGACGGTATGGCCGCTGCCGGGTCCGCCGACGTGGAACACATTCTCCGCGAATGTCTTCAGCACCGGCTCGAGCGCCTGGTAGTCACCGGCAGACGCGCCGATCATCACGTTGAGCCGGCCCTGTTCGGCTTCGACCGGTGTGCGGGCGAGGGGCGCGTCGATCAGGCTCATGCCCTTGGCCGCCGCCGCTTCCCGAAGGCGGGCGGTGGAATCCGGCTCGCTGGTGGAGCAATCGATGATGAAAAGTCCTTTTCGGCCTCCCTGGAGCAGCCCCGCCGGCCCCGCGAACTGCTCCTCCACCTGGGGTGAGCCGGTGACGCAGAGGAAGATCACGTCTGATGCGGCAGCGAGTGCGGCGGGCGATTCCGCCAGCACGGCGCCGGCATCGAGCAGGTCCTTCACCGCAGCCCGGTTGCTGTGTACCGTCAGCGACAGTGCATGGCCTTTGGCCAGGATGTTCTTCGCCATGCCGTGGCCCATCATCCCGGAGGCACCGATGAAACCTACCCGCATCTTGTTGCCGCTCGCCATCCAGATCTCCCGTTGTGTATTCAGCAGCCGCGATTATCCGTCATGCGCGGGCATACCCGCCGGCGCTTGAACTCATTCCAGGGTCTGCATCGGGCCTCGAAATGAGGAGGGGGAGCAGCGCTCCCCCTCCAGTGTGCTCGCCGATGCCGAATCAGACCGCCGACTCCGGTGACGTTTGCTGCGGGACCGATCGCTCGGCGTCCGCATTCTTCATCGCCTCTCCCTGGCACGCCACTGCAGCCGACGTTCCCAGCACGAGAGTAACGAGCACAACAGCTAGATTTTTCATGGATCACCTCCTTTTCCAGTTGAGGGCAGCCTTTAGACGATAGCACCGCCTTGGCGGCCAGGCGTCCAGACCCGTGCGCCAGCAGGGCAATTCAACGCACGATCAGGTTGTCGCGGTGTATCAGTTCCGGCTCCTCGGTGAAGCCAAGGATCGCCTCGATCCGGCTCGACGGCTGCCGCATCACCCGCCGCGCGTCGTTGCTGGCGTAGTTGACCAGCCCGCGAGCCAGTTCGCGGCCGTCAGGCCCGAGTATCGCCACCAGTTCGCCGCGTTCGAACTCACCGCGCACTTCCGTTACACCGATCGGCAGCAGGCTGCGCCCGCTCGACAGCAGCGCCGTCACCGCCCCCTGGTCGAGGACCACGGCGCCGCGCAGTTGCAGGTGGTCGGCCATCCATTTCTTGCGGGCAGCAAGCCGTGGCGTCTGCGCGGTGAAGCGGGTGCCGACCGCCTCATCCTGCATCAACCGCACCAGCACATCCGGCTCGCGTCCCGAACAGACGACGGTGGAGGCGCCGCTCGAGGCCGCCCGCTTCGCCGCAAGTACCTTGGTGATCATGCCGCCCTTGCCGAGCGACGAGCCGGCGCCACCTGCCATCGCCTCCAGCGTGGGGTCGCCCGCGCGGACCTCCGAGAGCAGGCGGGCATCCGGCTGCTTGCGGGGATCCGCGGTGAAGAGCCCCGCCTGGTCGGTCAGGATAACCAGCAGCTCGGCCTCGATCAGGTTGCTCACCAGCGCGGCCAGCGTGTCGTTGTCGCCCACCTTGATCTCGTCGGTGACCACGGTGTCGTTCTCGTTGACGATGGGCAGGACGCCGAGCTTGAGCAGCGTCAGCAGCGTGGCGCGGGCGTTCAGGTAGCGCTTGCGATCGGCGAGGTCGTCGTGCGTCAGCAGGATCTGCGCGGTCATGATGCCGTGACGGCGAAAGCTGCTCTCGTACGCCTGCACCAGGCCCATCTGCCCGATCGCCGCCGCGGCCTGCAGCTCGTGCATTTCCCGCGGCCGACGCTTCCAGCCAAGCCGCTTCATGCCCTCCGCCACCGCGCCGGACGACACCAGGATGATCTCGGGCGCCTCGTCGGGCGGCGTCCCGGGACCGGCATCCGCAGCCGGAGCCGACGCACCAAGCGGCAGCGTCCGGATCCGGGCGATCTGTTCACACCAGTGGGCAATCGCCGCCAGGTCAAGTCCCTTGCCCTCGTCCGTGACCAGCGACGAGCCGACCTTGACGACGATCCGTCCTGCACGCCGCCTCATCAGGCGGCAGCCCCCGGACGTTCCTCCGGGCCTTCCGGCGAGCCGTCCGGCTGCTCATCAGGCTGTCCATCCGGCTGCTCATCCGACGGATCGGCCGGCGGATCGTCGCGGTCGAAGCGCACGTCATGGGCCCGGGTTTCACCCGCCTGCATGCCGAGTACGTACTCGCCGATCGCGAAACAGAGTTCGCGGCAGCCTTCGCCGGTGAGCGCGGAAATGCTGAACACCGGCCCCGGCCAGTCCAGACCCTTCACCACCGCGGCCCG
>JACCRJ010000509.1 GCA_013813615.1 Lautropia sp.
GCCGCCGCCGGCGTGCCCGGCAAAGCGACGGGCACCAGGTCAGCGCCGAGGATGCGTGGCCGGCCGGCGTCCTTGGCGGGATACCAGCGCTGCTCGAGCAGGAAATCCGGCAGCGACGCCGCCGCCAGCGCCTGCAGTTCGGGCGACCAGCCACCATCCGGATCGACGGAAGAAGCGGAAGGTTTGAAGGCAGATTTGTACGAAGGGGACGGGGGTGCCGGAGGAGATGACATGAAGGCCTGCAAGGAGTTGAAGCGGGGAAGTGCGGCAAAGGCAAAGGCCAAGCCTGCCACCGTTCAATCCATCATCCTCCACCTTCCCCCGCCGGAGCCTCCTCGCGGCGTGAGCCAGGGCTCAGTCGAACAGTTCCTCGAAGCCGTCGAACGGCTCGAAGCGCTGGTTCCGGAAGACCAGGCGCGACGGTCCGGGCAGGGCACGCAAGCGCTCCGGATGCCGCTCGTCACCGGGATAGCAAACGACGCGCGAGCCGTCGATCTCGCAGGTGTGCGGCTGAATGAGGGCGGGGCCGGCTTTGCGGGCCGCCTCGAGCACGTCGCCGCCGCTGCGGTAGCGAGCCAGATGCACCAGGCTCATGATCTGCGGCGGCGCCAGCGTCATGCGCCCCTGCCAGTACCGTTCCAGCGCGTCGCGCGGCCGCAACCAGGCGCTCTCCACTGCCTCATGGTTGTCATGGCTGACTTCGATCTCACGCGACACCAGTGCCGCAAAGAACCGCGTATCGAACCGCCTGCTGCTCACCGACGGCACCCGTGGCGTGATCCAGCGGGACCAGGGCACCAGGTTGCGGGTATCGAGGCGCAGCGACAAGTCCGCCAGGAGCCGGTTGAAGGTGAGCCCTTCGGTCATCCGCATCGCCGCCAGTTCTGCGAGGCGCCCGCTCGCGCCGTGCGCCAGCTGCAGCCCGGATTCCTCGAAGGCCTCGCGCAACGCGGCCACGTGCAGGCCGGCCGCTTCGCCCGGGCTGAGCGCCGGTTCGCGCAGGGCCGCATGCAAGGCTTGCACCTCCTGGTCGAGGTGGGCCGACACGTCCAGCTCGAGGTCCGCCGGATCCAGCTTGCCGCCGGGAAAGACATGCGCGCCGCCCATCACGCTCGAGGCCGCGTGGCGCTTGAGGAGCAGCACTTCCAAGCCGACCGCCGCGTCGCGCAGCATGACGACACTGGCCGCCGCCACCGGGGCCGCCGTGATCTCCAGGTGGTTCAATTCCATGCCTTTTACCCCCCGCAGCCTGAGTGCATGCTATCAGCGGCATGAATGCCGCCCGTCCTGCCCGCCAGGCTCCTCAGCTAAACTGGTCCCATGAGCTCGCCACGCCAGCCCGCCCCCTTTCGCCTGACGTACTCGACCATGTTCGATCCGCCCGAAGAACTGCACCTGCGGTTCGAGACGGCGCTCGAGCGGGTCCGCCCGTTGCTCGGCCGGGACTATCCCCTCCTGGTCGGCGGCAGGACCCTGCGCATCGATTGCGGTTCGGAGCGGCGCGACAGCTTTGAGGTCCGGTCCCCGATCAATCGTGAGTGGCTGCTTGCGCGCTTTGCAGCGGCTACCCCGGCCGATGTCGACGCGGCCGTGCAGGCGGCGCAGGCGGCGTGGCCGGTCTGGGCAGCCACGCCCTGGCAGGAGCGGATCCGGCTGCTGCGGCGGGCAGCCGCGCTGATCGAGGAGCGGGTCTACGACATCTCCGCGGTGGTGGCGTTGGAAGTCGGCAAGAACCGCATGGAGTCGATCGGCGAGGTGCAGGAAACCGCCGACCTGATCACCTGGTACTGCGACCGCATGCAGGAGAACGAGGGCTTCGACCGGCGCCTGCCGGACGACCCGCTGCAGGGATTCGTCAGCCGCAACCGCACCATCCTGAAACCCTACGGTGTCTGGGCCGTGGTCGCGCCGTTCAATTTTCCGGTGGCCCTGGCCGGTGCGCCGGTCGCCGCCGCACTGGTGACCGGCAACACGGTGCTGTTCAAGGTGGCGAGCGACACCGCCTGGAGCGGCTGGCTGCTGATGAAAGCATTCGCAGACGCCGGCATCCCGGCGGGGGTGCTCGGCTACCTGACCGGCTCCGGCAGTGTCGCCGGCGACGCGCTGGTGCGCCATCAGGGCGTGGCCGGCGTCACCTTCACCGGCTCGCATGAAGTGGGCATGGGCATCCTGCGGCACTTCGCCGCCGGCAACCGGCCGAGGCCCTGCATTGCCGAGATGGGCGGCAAGAATGCCGTGGTCGTCAGCCGCCATGCGGACCTCGACCGCGCCGCCACCGGTATCGTGCGCTCGGCGTTCGGCCTGCAGGGCCAGAAATGCTCGGCCTGCTCGCGCGTCTATGTGGAACGGCCGGTTGCCCAGGCGCTGCGCGATCGATTGGTCGCGGCCACACAGACGATTGCCGTCGGCGACCCGACACGACGCGCCAACTGGATGGGACCGGTGATCAGCCAGCGTGCGCGCGCCCGCTACCTCGACGCCGTCGACAGGCTGGGCAGCCGCGGCAAGGTGGATGTCGGCGGCAGCCAGCTGACCGGCGAGGGAATGGAGCACGGCTACTTCGTCGCACCGACCATCGCCCGGATCGCGTTCGACGATCCGCTCTGGCGTGACGAGCTGTTTGCGCCGATCGTTCTCGTGGGCGAGGTGGATTCGGTCGATGACGGCATCGCCCACGCCAACCGCTCCGACTACGGGCTGACCGCGGGCTTCTACGGCGCGTCGGACGAGATCGACCACTTCCTGCAGCGGATCGAGGCCGGCGTCACCTACATCAATCGCCCGCAGGGCGCGACCACCGGCGCCTGGCCCGGCTACCAGCCGTTCGGCGGCTGGAAGGCCAGCGGCAGTACCGGCAAGTCGATCGGCTCCTACTGGTACCTGCCGCTGTATCTTCGCGAGCAGTCGCAGACGATCGTCGATTGATTGAAACGGAGAGCACGATGGAGACTTCGATGCAGAGCTCGAAACAGGAGCCGACGAGCACGTATGACCATACCTCGCAGTCGTTCGCCTGGCGGGCCGCCGACTTCGAATCTTCCACGGACTTCAGCGTCAGCCTGACCGAGGTGGAGCAGGACCGGCTTTATGCGGCGATCCGGCGCTGGGACGACGGCAGCCGCAGCAAGCCCGTCCATGAACTGGTCCGCGCGGACAATGACCTCGATGAAGCGTTCACGGCCAAGCTGTGCAGCGC
>JACCRJ010000512.1 GCA_013813615.1 Lautropia sp.
CTTCGCCGCGCAGGAAGCCACCCTGCTGATGCTGGAGGACCTGCAGGTCGACATCGTGATCCCGGGCCACGGGCGGATGTTCGGCGAGTTCCGGGCGGCCCTGCAGCGGGCGCGCGAGCGGCTCGCCTACTTCCGGTCGAACCCGCAGCGCCACGCCTTCCTGGCGATGAAAGTCGGCCTTTCGTTCATGCTGCTGGATCGCCAGCGCCTCGCGCTGGCCGAACTCGAGACAACCTTCGGCGATCTGCCCCTCATCCTGCGGATCAACCGCAAGTACTTCAACCGGGACACGGCGGACCTGACCCGCGACGTGGTGGCGGCGCTGCTCGACGCGAAGGCGGCGCGCCTGACCAACGGCTGGCTGCTGCCAGCCGCCTGATTCTCAGCCGCTGATTCAAGCCCGAGTCAGGCCCGGATTCAGGCCCCGACTGCTGCGCCGGCGGGAGCGCCGGCCGGCGTGTCGGGCAACGCCAGGGGCCGCGTCTGCAGCGCCGGCGCCGGCGGCAGGCCGGTCACCTCGAGGATTTCCTTCTCGTCCAGCGTCTCCTTGGTCAGGAGCGCTGCCACCAGGGCACCGAGTCGCTTCCTGTTCTCGCGCAGCAGGCGCAACGCCTCGGCATGGCTCTCCCCGATGATGCGCAGAACTTCGGCGTCGATCACGCGCGCGGTCTCCTCGCTGAACGGCCGGTCGCTGCCGAAGCTGGTCGCGGTGCCGAGGTAGGGATTCTGCCGCGGCGCAAGCTGCACCATGCCGAGCTTGTCGCTCATGCCCCAGCGGGTGACCATGCTGCGCGCGAGCGTGCTTGCCTGCTCGATGTCGCTCTCAGCCCCGGTGGTGCGCGTGCCGTAGACCACCTCCTCCGCTGCCCGGCCGCCGAGCATGCCGATGATCCGTGCGCGCAGGTATGCCTCGGGATAGTTGTAGCGGTCAGCGTCCGGGCGCTGGTAGGTGACGCCGAGCGCCCGGCCGCGCGGCACGATGGTCACCCGGTTCACCGGATCCGCGCCCGGCACGACCAGCCCGAGGATGACGTGCCCGCTCTCGTGGTACGCGATGCGTTCGCGGTCCTCCGGGCTCAGCAGCAGGGCGCGCTCCGGCCCGAGCACGATCTTCTCCAGCGAATCCATGAAGTCCTTCAGGCGCACCTCGTCCTGCTCGCGTCGGGCCGCGAGCAGCGCCGCCTCGTTGACGAGGTTCCTCAGGTCGGCGCCGGATAGACCGGGCGTGCTGGACGCGACCTCCATCAGGTCGGTGTCCTTGGCGAGCGGCACCGTGCGCGTGTGAACCTGCAGGATCGCCAGGCGGCCGTTCTTGTCGGGCAGGTTGACGACGACCTGGCGGTCGAAGCGCCCGGGCCGCAGCAGCGCCTTGTCGAGCACGTCGGGCTGGTTGGTCGCTGCCAGCACGATGATGCCCTGCTGGCCGGAGAAGCCGTCCATCTCCGTCAGGATCTGGTTCAGCGTCTGCTCCTGCTCGCTCGAGCCGCCGATGGACACCTGGCCGCGCGCGCGGCCGATGGAGTCGAGCTCGTCGATGAAGATGATCGCCGGCGCGTGCTCCCGGGCCTGCTTGAAGAGGTCCCGAACCCGGGAGGCGCCGACGCCGACGATCATCTCGACGAACTCCGAGCCACTCATCGAGAAGAACGGGACGCCTGCCTCGCCGGCGACCGCCCTCGCGAGGAGCGTCTTGCCGGTGCCCGGTGCGCCCACCAGCAGGACGCCCTTCGGCGCACTGCCGCCCAGCCGGCTGTACTTGGCCGGATCCCTGAGGAAGTCGACGATCTCGACCAGTTCGTTCTCGGCCTCGTCGATGCCGGCGACGTCGTTGAAGGTGACCCGCTTCTCCACTTCCTGGTCGTAGCGGCGCGCCTTGCTCTTGCCGATGCCCATCATCCCGCCCATGCCGCCCATGCCCTGCTGCGCGCGGCGGAACATCCAGACGTAGAAGCCGATGATGAGAATCGCCGGGCCGAAGCCGAACAGCAGCGTCGCAAGCGGGCTGCCGCCGGACTGGATCGGAACGGCACTGATCTCGACCTTGTGCTCGATCAGGAACGTCTCGAGGTCAGGGCCGACGAACAACGGCAGCGTCGTGGTGAAGGTGCTCGCAGTTCGCGGCGGCCCCTGGTTCAGCCGCTCTGAGCGCGAAGCCGGCTCGCCCCGACGCGCAGGCGGCGTCTGCTCCCCTGGCGGCGGCCAGGTCACCGGCGCTGCGAAGCGGCCTTCGATGCTCTCGCCCTTGGCGTAGATCGATTCGATATTGCCCCGGGAGACCTCCTCCTTGAAGGCGGTGTACGGCACCACGATCGGGGCGTCCGGTCCGGGAAAGAGGTAGCGCACCAGCATGTAGTTGGCGAGCAGCACGATCAGGAATGTCAGCCAGGCGCGCTTCGGCGGCATTTTCGCCGGCGCACCTGGCTGGGCCCCGCCGGTCGTCGCGTTCCTCGCACCGTTCGCGGCCGTTCGGTTCACGCCGGCGGCGTCGCCGCTGCGGGGCTTCAGTTGGTCGAACCAGCCCATGCTGACTCCTGTCGATGACGGGCCGCCGACGCAGGTCGGATGACCGCGAGCGAGCCCGCCGAGGCCTCTGCGCTCATGATAGCCAACTGTCGGCGGCCGCATCGGCAGCACCCCCGCAAACGCGCGCAGGTTGCACCTCGCTATCATCACGGTCGACGTCATCGGGCCGATCCGGTGAGGACCGTTGGAGGCGAGCGATGAGGATTGCGGTAATGGGTGCCGGCGCCGTGGGCTGCTACTTCGGCGGGATGCTGGCGCGGGGGGGCCATGCGGTAACCCTCATCGGGCGGCCGCTCCATGTGCAAGCGGTGGAGCGCGACGGACTGTTCCTCGACACGCAATCCTTCCAGGTGCACGTGCCGATGCACGCCAACGCCGATCCGGCAGGCGTCGCCGGCGCAAGGCTGGTCCTGTTCTGCGTGAAGTCGACGGATACTGCGGCTGCAGCCCGGGCGATCGCGCCGCACCTGGAGGCGGACGCGACGGTTCTGAGCCTGCAGAACGGCGTCGACAACGCCGAGCAGCTGCAGGCGGCGCTGCCGCAGGAGGTAGTGCCGGCGGTGGTTTACGTCGCCACCGAAATGGCCGGTCCAGGCCACGTCAAGCACCATGGCCGCGGCGACCTCGTCATCGGCACCTCCGCCTCGAGCACGGAAATCGCCACCCTGCTGGAAAACGCCGGGGTGCCGGTGAAGGTTTCCGAAAATGTGATCGGCGAGCTCTGGGCCAAGCTGATCGTCAACTGCGCCTACAACGCCCTGTCCGCCATCTCCAGGCTGCCCTACGGCCGGCTGGTTGAAGGCGATGGCGTGCCGGCGGTGATGGCCGATGTCATTGCCGAATGCCTGGCTGTCGCGAAGGCAGCCGGCGTGACGGTGCCGGGTGACATGGCCAGGTCGGTACCAGGCATCGCCAAAGCCATGCCGCTGCAGTTCTCGTCCACCGCGCAGGACCTGATGCGTGGCAAGCCGACCGAGATCGACCACCTCAACGGCTTCGTCGTGCGCAAGGGAGCGGCGCTGGGCACCGCGACGCCGGTGAATCGCGCACTGCAGGCCCTCGTCAAGCTGCTGGAGTCCGCAGCGCCATGACGCGTTCCGGTCAGCGGGCCTTGGAGATCCTCGGCATCTTCGGCGCGACGCCCGTCAGCACGTTCCTGCCGAACAACGAGAAGCTGGAAGTACCCTGGCGCAGCTGAGCCGGACGCCGAGCTGAAGGGAGCTAGAAGGAATAGCCCGTCCAGTCGCTGCGGCGGCGGTCGCTCTCGATCGCCACCAGGGCGACGGCAGGCACGAGCCCGGTGCGGCAGCGCTGAGCCAGGTCCTTGTACATCTGCGTACCCTTCTGCTTGTTCTCGAGGTTTGCGTCGGTCAGGTGGCGCACGAACCGGGCGGGAATCCCGGCGACCAGCGTGCGCGGCGCAACGACGTCCCGGATCTTGACAAAGGACATCGCGGCGACAACCGCCTGGTCGCCGACATGCGCCAGGTCCATCACCACTGCGTTCATGCCGACCAGGCTGTCCCGGCCGATACGGCAGGCGTGGATGACGGCGCCGTGGCCGATGTGGCTGTCTTCTTCCATCAGGCACTCGACGTCGCCGCGGGAGTGGACGACGCAATTGTCCTGCAGGTTGGCGCCACGGCGCAGCTCGATGCGGCCGAAGTCACCGCGCATGACCGCGCCCGGCCCGACATAGCAGCCGGCGCCGACGATGACGTCACCGATCAGCACCGCCGTCGGATGCACGTAGGCAGACGGATCGACAACCGGTGTCAAGCCTTCGAAGGCGTAGATGTTGCTGTTCATCGCGGGGCTCATTCACAGTAGCGGAACCCGCAGTATCGCAGGCCGGTCAGAGCTGGCGCCGCAGCGCTTCCGACGTTGCCCGCGGCGCTTGCGGCTTCGCGCGCGCTGCGTCGACGCTCCAGGGGCCGGGGCCTGCGGCGCAGAGGTAGAGGAACACGAAGCAGAACAGGTAGGCGGCTTCACCACCGCTGAGCATCGGCGAAAAGAACGGCGAGCTGTGAGCCATGAGGTACGCCACCGCCATCATGCCGGACAGCACAAATGCGACCGGCCGCGTGAACAGTCCGATCAGCAGCAGGATGCCACCGACGAGCTCCAGCACGCCGGCGACGCCGTAGATCGACGCGAGTTGCAGGTTGTCGAACATCTCCACCTTCGGAAAGCCGAGGAGCTTGGCGCTGCCGTGCTGAAGGAAGGTGTAGGCGGTGGCGATGCGCAGGACGGACAGCAGCCGCGGGGCCCAGATGGAAAGGAACGATTCGTTGACAGCCATGGTGTTTTCCTTGAAGCCGATGAGTTGAAGTTTCTGGAACCGCTCAGCCGAACCGGAAGGCCGACACGGTGACGTTGGGGATGCGCCCCTCGAAGATCTTGCGGCCCGGGTCGGCGGCGCCCGCTCCCGCCGCCACCATCAGCGGCAGCAGGTGCTCCTCGCGGGGATGGCAGGCGCGGGCATGCGGCGCCTGCTGCCAATGCGTGAGGGCGGCTTCGCGCCGCTTCACGTCCAAGTCGGTCACCACGTGCGTCAGCCAGTCGTCGAAGGCCTCGGAAGCCTTCTCGAAACCCGGACCGAACCCGCCCATGTTATGAAAGCTCA
>JACCRJ010000513.1 GCA_013813615.1 Lautropia sp.
GGCGCGGAGCGCTTACCCCGGCAACGTCGCGCGTCGAATGCCGATGCTGACCGCGCTGCCGCTTCCCCTCGAAGGCCTGCCCCTTCAGCACCGCATCGGCCTCGCGGTTCAGCAGTTCGACGAGTCTCGACGATCCATCGGCACCGCAATTCAGGCGCTAACATAGGCGAGAGGACGACGCCGCGCGACGTCATCGAGAAAGTGAACGGCGCTGTCAACCAGGCGCTTGCCGACCCGAAGATGCGCGAACGACTGGCCGAAATGGGCGGCAAGCCCATCTCCGGCACACCGGAGGATTTCGGCAAGGTCATAGCGTCCGAGACCGAGAAATGGGCGAAGGTGGTCGTTTCGTCAGGCGCGAAAGCCGAGTAGCACCTGGGACTGGTACGGCGCGCGCCACTCGCGGGAGCAGGCACAGATGGCGGCACAGCAGGTGGACAGAGTAGTCATGATCACCGGCGGCAGCCGCGGAATCGGTGCAGCCACCGCCCGGCTTGCGGCCGCGCAAGGCTATGCGGTGTGCGTCAACTACACCCGGGACGCGACGGCCGCAGGGCGGATTGCCGGCGCCATCGTCGCCGACGGCGGACGGGCCATCGCGGTGAAGGCCGATGTCGCTGACGAGGCCGAGGTGGTCGCCCTCTTCGCCACCTGCGATCGCGAACTGGGGCGCATATCGGCGCTGCTGAACAATGCCGGCGTGGTGGCGCCGGCCGCACGTGTCGACCAGATGGACGCCGAGCGCATCCTGAGGATCCTGCACATCAACGTGCTGGGTGCCTTCCTCGCGGCGCGAGAGGCGGTCCGGCGAATGTCGACCCGTCACGGAGGCGCCGGCGGTGTCATAGTCAACATCTCATCGGCTGCCGCGCGCCTGGGCGCGCCGGCTGAGTACGTGGATTACGCAGCGAGCAAGGGCGCGATCGACACGATGACCGTCGGCCTCGCGCGGGAGGTCGCCGCGGAAGGCATCCGGGTGGTCGGCATCCGCCCGGGCCTCATCGACACCGACATCCATGCGAGTCATGGGGCGGTCGGGCGCGTCGAACGCCTGGCGCCGGCGGTGCCGGTGGGACGCGCCGGCAGCGCGGAGGAAGTCGCCCGCGCCGCCATCTGGCTGATGGGCGACGAGGCGTCCTACGTGACGGGTACGACGCTGGACGTGGCGGGCGGCCGCTGAGCCCATCGCCTTGCCGCGCGACTCGGCGCAGCGGCCGTCAGACCACTTCGAAGACGCTCACCCGTACCGCCGCCGGCTCGCGCTGCGCCGGGGCTGCGATCACCGGGGGTCGTTCAGGTGGCACGCGGAATACCGGGCTGGTGCGATCTGCAGCAGCGGCGGCGCCTCGACGCTGCAGCGGTTGCCCGGCACCTTGCTCGCGTAGGGACAGCGGGGGTGGAAGTGGCAGCCGCTTGGCGGATGCAGCGGCGACGGGATCTCCCCCTGGATGGCGACGAAGGTCTTCTTGCGGACCGCCAGCGTCGGGGCTTCGGCAAGCAGCGCCTTGGAATACGGATGGTTGGGCGCTTCGAAGAGCTGCTCCGCCGGCGCAGACTCCACGACGCGGCCGAGGTACATGATGACGACGCGGTCCGACAGGTGCCGCACCACGCCCAGATCATGGCTGATGAACAGGTACGTCAGGTTCAGCTCGTCGCGCAAGCGGATGAACAGGTTCAGCACCTGCGCCTGGATCGATACGTCCAGCGCCGCCACGGCCTCGTCGCAGACCAGGAATTCCGGCTTCACCGCCAGTGCGCGGGCGATGCCGATTCGAGCGCGCTGCCCGCCGGAGAACTGGTGGGGAAACCGCCGTGCGAGCGAGGCATCGAGGCCGACGCGGGCCATCAGGTCCGCCACGTAGTCGGCCTGCTCGTTGCGCGAGATCAGCCCGTGGGCCACAGGCGCTTCGCCGACGATGTCGTTGACCCGCATCCGCGGATTCAGCGAAGCATACGGATCCTGGAAGATCATCTGGATGGCGAGCCGCGCGGCACGGGCGACTCGCGGTGCGCGGGCGACGTTGCTGCCCTTCCAGATCCGCGTGCCGGACGACGGGATATGCAGCCCGACAGCGAGCCGGCCGAGGGTGGACTTGCCGCAGCCGGATTCGCCCACCAGCCCGACGACTTCCCCCGGCCTGATCACAAGGCTGACGTGGTCGACAGCATGGACCACCTCGTCGCGCAGGTTCGCACCCAGGAGGCGGGCGGCCCGTCCGGCGAGGTCCAGGCGCTTGACAAACCGCTTGGAGACGTCGCGCAGTTCCAGCAGCGGCACAGCCGTCGCCGACTCAGCCACGGCCGACATTGTCCCTCACGCCGCTGGCAGCCGTCGGGGCAGCCACGATCGGATGAAAACACCGCAGCGAGGACGCGCCCTCCCCCTTCACCAGCGGCGGCTCGGTCATGCAGATGGCGCTCGCCCGATTGCAGCGCTCGCGAAAAGCACAGCCGGCGGGCAGCTTCAGCAGCGATGGCGTCATGCCGGGAATCTGCGCCAGCGGTTGCCCCCGCGCATGACCGAGGCGGGTGGCGGCGGCCGGCGTGGAGGCGATCAGGCCAGCCGTGTACGGATGCCGCGGTGCCTCCAGCACCGCCTCGACAGTCCCCGACTCGACGATCCGCCCGGCGTACATCACGCTGACCGTGTCAGCCAGGCCGGCGACCACCGACAGGTCATGGGTGATCCAGATCAGCGACGTGCCGGATTCGCGGCACAGCTTCTGCATCTCGAACAGGATCTGGCCCTGGATGGTCACGTCGAGCGCAGTCGTCGGCTCGTCGCAGAGGATCAGGTCCGGCTTGTTGAGCAGGGCGATCGCAATGGCGACGCGCTGTCGCATCCCGCCGGAGAACTGATGCGGGTAGGCGCTCAGCCGCTCCTCAGGCGACGGGATGCCGACCCGGACAAGCGCCTCGCGTGCGCGCTCGCGAGCCGCGCTGCGACCGATCCGATGATGGGCGGTGATCGCCTCCATCATCTGCGTGTCGATGCGCAATACCGGGTTGAGCGTCATCATCGGATCCTGGAAGATCATTGCGATCCGGTTGCCGCGAATGGCGCGCAGCTGCTGCGGCGAATAGGGCCTGAGGTCCTCGCCTTTGAGCAGGATCCGGCCTTCGACGATACGCCCCGGCGCGTCGACCAGGCCGATGATGGAATAGCCCGTCATCGACTTGCCGGAGCCCGACTCGCCGACCAGGCCCATGATCTGGCCGGGCATGACGCTGAAGTCCACGCCGTCGACCGCCTTCACCACGCCTGCCTTGGTGAAGAAGTGCGTGCGCAGCTGCTGCACGGCCAGGGTCGGCATCATCGGGGAAACCGGGTCAGTGGGTCTGAAGGCGCGGGTTCAGCACATCGCGCAGCTGGTCGGCCACCAGGTTGATGGCAACGATGGTGATCAGCAGCGCCACCCCGGGAAAGAAGCTGATCCAGTATTGCCCGGACAGGAGGTAGCGAAAACCGTTGGCGATCAGCAGTCCCAGTGACGGCTCCGTCACCGGCACCCCGAGCCCGAGAAAGGACAGCGTCGCCTCCAGCGCGATCGCGGAAGCCACCTGCAGCGCCGCCACGACGATGAGCGGCGGCAGGCAGTTGGGCAACAGGTGCCGGAAGATGATTCGCAGCGGCGACAGCCCGAGGCCGCGCGCCGCTTCGATGTACTCCTTGCGACGCTCCACCAGCGCCGCCCCGCGGGTCGTGCGGGCATAGTAGGCCCACTGGACCGCCACCAGAGCGATCACGATGTTGCTGAGCCCCGGCCTGAGGAACGCCAGGAGGATCAGCGCCAGGAGAATGGCCGGAAACGACAGCTGGATGTCCGCGATGCGCATGATCACCGCTTCCGTGCGCCCGCCCGCGTAGCCGGCCAGGAGTCCGACCGACATGCCGATGGCGAGCGCGATCAGCGTGGAGGCGACGCCGACTCCGATGCTGATGCGCAACCCGTAGATGATGGCGCTCAGCATGTCGCGGCCCTGGGCGTCGCTGCCGAGGAAGAACGTCAGCGCCCCGCCCACCGACTGCTCGCCCGGCGGCTGGCGCGAGTCCATGAGGTCCAGGCGGGACAGGTCGTACGGGTTCTGCGGCGCGATCCAGGGCGCGAACAGTGCCACCAGGCACAGCAGCACCAGCACTGCCAGGCCGGTCACCGCAATGCGGCTTTCGCAGTAGGCGGCGAAATTGCGCTGGAACGGCGTCTGCTCTTCCCCCGGCGACGCTGCGACGGCGATTGTCCCGGGCGCCGGCGCGGGCTTGCCGGCTGCCGCTGTGCTGCCGGCCGCTTTGCCGGCCGCCGCCTCATTCACTGGCCAGCCTCACGCGCGGATCGAGCACCGAATACAGCACGTCGACGACCAGGTTGATGGTGACGAACATGATCACGATGACCAGCAGGTACGCGACGATGATCGGGCGGTCCAGCACGGCGATCGAGTCGATGATCAGCTTGCCCATGCCGGGCCA
>JACCRJ010000552.1 GCA_013813615.1 Lautropia sp.
GCGTTGTTGATCGCCGCGAGGGCTTCCTCGTCGTCATCGTCGATGTCGCTGTCGTCACGCGACGGGCCGAACGAGATCTCCTGGTCCGCAGCCATGTCGATCAGCCCGTCGACGACTTCGTCGACGCGTGCCTGCTTCGCACGGATGCGGTCGGACTGCAGGAGGATTTCCGCAATGGTCGTGGGGCAGGCGGAGATAGCCTGCATCATGTCCTTGAGGCCTTCCTCGATCTTCTTCGCGATGACGATCTCGCCCTCGCGGGTGAGGAGTTCGACCGAACCCATTTCGCGCATGTACATGCGCACCGGGTCGGTGGTCCTGCCGAACTCGGAATCCACCGTGGACAGCGCCGCTTCGGCCTCTTCCTCGGTGTCGTCGTCCGACGACGTGACCGTGCGATCCGCCATCAGCAGGGTATCGGCGTCCGGCGCCTGGTCGAAAACCGAGATGCCCATGTCGCTGAAGGTGCCGATGATCGACTCGATCGCTTCGGCTTCCACCAGCCCCTCGGGAAGATGGTCGTTGATCTCCGCGTAGGTCAGGAATCCGCGATCCTTGCCGAGCTTGATCAGCTGCTTCAGGCGGGAGCGGCGGGCCTCCAGTTCCTCTTCGGTGATGCCCTGCTTGGCATTGGCCAGCGCTTCCTTGATCAGCGCCTTTTCCTTGGCACGTTTGTCGCGCAGCTTCTGCTTGGCAGTCAGCACCGGCACCTCTTCGACTTCGATGACTTCGGCATCCTGGTCGACATCGTCGTCCAGCGTCTCGAACTCATCGCCCGCGACGGTACCGTCCTCGTCGTCGATCCGCGCCTTCGGCTTCGGACCGCGGCGGCCAGGCTTCTTCGCGACAGCGGCGCCAGCACCGCCAGCCGCGGCACTCTTCGGCGGACGTCCCGGCCGGCCGCGCGAGCGTGCCGGCGCGGCCTCGAGTTACTCGCCGCCTTCAGCCGCGCCGGGAGCCAGGGAGAGTTTTGCCACTGCACTCGCCGTCGCCTTGCCCGCAGGACGTCCCGGCTTGCCGGCCGGTGCCTTGGCCGGCGCAGCCTTGGCAGCCGTGCCCTTCGCCGGCGTCGACTTGTCGGATTCCTGCCGGCTCACGCCAGCCTTGGAACCGGCCTTGGCCACCGTGGGCTTGGCCGCGGAACCGGCTGCGCCGTGGGTTCCTCCCTTGGCTGGGGTCTTGGCTGCAGTCTTGGCTGGCGCCTTGGCCGCCGTTCTGGGAACCACGCCGTTGCCACCGGCCTTCGGTTTTGCCTTTGCCTTGTCGCCTGCTTTCACATTCAATTTCTGGGACACCTTTGGAATTGCTTTCGAAGCCACCTTGGCGGCTCCTCGGGAGGCCGTCTCGCCGCGCCGGGCGACGGACGTCTTGCTTGCTGCGGTACCGGAGCCATCGCCTGCCCTGTTGCCTGCCCTGTTACCTGCCCTGGTTCCTGCCTTGCTTGCTGCACTGGTTCCTGCACTGGATCCTGATCTTGGCGCGGGTTTTGCCGCGGGTTTCTTGCCCAGCGCCACCGCAGCCTTCCCCGCCGTCGACTTGCCCGCCGGTTTGTTCGGGACGGCAGCGCCAGCCGGGCGACCCGATCTGCTGGAAGATTTCTTGGACGACGTAGCTGGTTTCATCGGCTTGGGTACCCTCATGAGGTGAATCCGGTCGACCCGGTCTGCTTCAGCGCCTGCTTCGATGCCGGTTGTTGCAATCGCCCGCCTGCGCTGAGAGCGGCCGCCGGCAGGTTCCAGGGCTGGAGTCAGAAGCGTGGAACATGTGGCGGCCCGCGCCGCAGACGGAACTGCTTCTGGACGGAACTGCTTCTGGACGTGGCGACACCTTGCGATGACAAAACCCTGAATTTTATCAGGATTTTTCCTCAACTGATAGCCTCTGCGCCGCAGCCATCAGTTCGTTATATCGGGTACGTTGGGCAGCCGTTTCAAGCCCCTCGCGAGCCAAAGCGTCGACTTCGGAGCGAATATTCAGCAACCTGAGACGGCCCACCGCGTCCTCGTACTCCTGCTGCGCCTGTTCGAGCGTCAGGTCGCCCAACAATCCCGGGTTGCGCAGATCGGTGGCGGCCAGACTCGCCGCCTCCTCGGGTGATTCGATCTTCAGCCCTTCCAGCAGGACGGCGAAGTTTGACCCGGCCGGCAACGCGGCGATCCGCGCGTGCCA
>JACCRJ010000553.1 GCA_013813615.1 Lautropia sp.
GTCCTGGGGGGCGCGGCCCCGGCGCTCCGGGGCACGCCTGGAAGCGGCGGCTCGATGCCGTCGCCCGGCAGCGTGCCGCCGGAGCAGACCAATATCTGAAGCACCGGTGAAGCCTCTCGGACCGGAGAAGTCCGAGGGCCGGACCTACCGCGTCGCCTGTGCCGTTTCCCGCCGGCCGTCCGGATGCCGGGCAAAATGCGCGGGATCCGTTCCGTGTACCGGCCCCGCACTCGGCCAGTTCCAGCCGCCGAACTGGGTGCGGCGGTAGTCCGTCAGCGTCTGGCGGATCTCGGCTTCGGTGTTCATCACGAACGGGCCGTACCGGGCAACCGGCTCGCCGATTGGTAGACCCTGCAACAGCAGGAACTCCGCAGTCTCGTCGCCGTTGACCAGTTCCACCGCACGGTCCGTGCGCAGCTCGATTCCGTTCCTGACGGCGATCTCCTGACCCTGCAGCGCGATGCTGCGGCCCTGGAAGAAGTAGAGGTGGCGCCGGCTTCCTTTCCGGACACTGGCCGGCAGCGTCCACCGGGCGCCTGCTTCCATGCGGATCGTCCAGATGGCGACATCGGCGTCTGCCTGCGCAGCCCAGGAATCCGGCGGAGGCGAAAGGGGAGCGTCGGCGCCCGGCAGGTTGCCGGCGATGACGGCGACTTCGGTGGCAAGGCCCGCCGCGTCCCGCGTGTGAAGGCGCGGAATCTGCCCGGCCCAGAACATGGTGAAGTGCGGCGGCGCCAGCTTGCTGCGCGCCGGAAGGTTCAGCCAGATCTGGAAGAGCTCCAGCGGGTTGGGCGCCTGGGCATCGAGCAGCGGGAACATTTCCGCATGCACGATGCCCTGGCCGGCGGTCAGCCACTGCACGTCGCCCTGGCCGAAGCGCGCGGCTGCGCCGAGCGAGTCGGCATGGTCGATCAGCCCCTGGCGCACGATCGTCACCGTCTCGAATCCGCGGTGCGGATGGGCCGGAAATCCCGGGACCGTGTCACCGTGGTACAGGCTCCAGCCATCCTTGCGGCTGAAGTCCTGGCCGATGTCGCGGCCGGCCAGGCAGGCCTTCGGTCCGAGCCGGTCGTCGCCTGGCGGGTAGGCGTCGTCGTGATGCGCGCAGAAGAGGAACGGGTCCGCGGTCTCCCAGGTGGAGCCCAAGGGGGTGACGCGGACGATGGCGGCGGTTGCGGTGCCGGAAACGGATGTGCTGGCAGTCATGGGTGCTCCTTACCCTGGCAGATGGAGGCCGCCGGCAGCGTTTCAGGTCGGGTCCGATGCGCGATCGTCCTGTTCTTTCGACCACTTCGGTAACGACCTCGCCAGGGCGGAAGGATGCTTTGGCCGCATGGGAGAGTCGCCATGCTTCAAGCACTCCAGCCGTTCCAGGACGCTTTGTCGGATCCGATCCCGTGGAGCGACCTCGAATTTCCTGGCGAAGAACTTTTCGCTCCGGGCAAGGGTCTGGAGATCGCCTTCGTCGAAAGGTCGGGGGTGGGACCCGATGAAGTCGCTGACCAGGTGGTTCGAAGGCACGCTCGCGAAAGGCGAATTCCCAAGAATGGTTGGGAACAGGATCTCGTCGCAAACCTTCAAGCCCATCAGAAAGGGAATCAGCGGATTCGACTCTTCCTGGTGCACGAGGTACTCGCACACGTCCCTCCTCAGGCAGAACCAAAGGCTGCCCACCAGGGGTGCGGTGTCTCCGCGAAAGGGGTGCGTGTCGAGCAGGCCCGCCCGCGCTGCATGGTGAATCTTCTTTCCGAGCCATTGCCGCGCCGTCAGCCCCGCATGCGGCCTGGAACGTTCCACAATCCCTAGATTCGCCTGCTGCACCGTCACAGGGTCATTCCCAAGATAACAGCGGCGCGACCAATTCAACAAGCGCGACCCGTGCTTGCCGGTACGGCAGAACACGCGATGTCCATGGCTCATCATGGCCCGCTCGTCCGAGTCCAGATTGATGATGTCGGCGTATATCGCATGCCGCCCGGCTGAGAGATGCCCACGCAGTTCGTCGATCGGGCGCAGGGGAAGACAGGACGCGCTGAGCAGCTGAAAGTAGTGAAAGTGCGAGCGTTTGAGCGCCGTGCGAATCAGGTGGAAAATGGCGCGGGGCAGAGCTGCGGAACCCCAACTCGTTTCGATGAAGTCCGGAATCAGATAGGCTCGCGTGCCGGCAAGCGTGAAACGGGGCTGCTTGGAGTAGTCATGATGAACGATGATCGGATCACGGTCACCAAGGCTGCATACCAACTGTTTTACCGTCTCTTGCGGCTCGTGTGCGCTGAGAACTCCGAACGCGATTTCCATACGTGTTCCCGTTCGGACGGGTTCAACCTCGTCCATCTAAAATCTTCCTGCGGGACGAGGCCCGGCGCGTCAGATCCCGCAGTTCAATGTAAGGCATAACGCAGTCGGAATGTAAGGCATAACGCAGTCGGAGCGTAGAAGAACCGGACAGACCAGGGTGGATTCATCGGCTTGTCACAAAGCGTGCGTCAACCGGCGCGTAGCTCCCGGTACGGCTACTTGCCCGCCAGCCGCCAAACCAGCGTTTCGTTCCGCTGATCATACCGGTGGGTGACCGTCACAGCGTCTCCGAGAGCCTGCAACACAGCTTCCACGTCCCTTCGCTGAAGCTCGTCACCTGCAAGCAGCCAGATACCGATGCCCTGTGCCAATCTCCCGGAGAGGTCTGCGACGGAGATCGGGTCGGCCTGGTTGCAGCCCAGGGGGATTCGCTGGTGCGACCGGAAGGCTTGATCAGGGCCCCGCTCGAGTCGCCAGCGTTTGCTCGTGCGCTGGGCCTCGGTGACAGCGTAGTAGTCGATTACGCAAAGGACTTCCTTGTCCACCGCGACTATCTCATCGCCTGGATGAAAGTCACGCTGCTGCTGAGAGAGAAACCGGGGCCAGGGCCTGTCTTCAGTTCGGTTCTTCATGTTTTTCACGCTCATCACCGCGAACG
>JACCRJ010000215.1 GCA_013813615.1 Lautropia sp.
GTCCGATGACAATTCCCCCGCCAGGGCACCGGTGGCCTTCAGGTCGCGCCCTTCCAGCACCACGACGCCGCGCACCCGCCAGCCGGTGCGTTTGCCTTGCGGCCCCCATTCGGGCTGGGTGGTCCTGCATGCGCGGCACCCGCTGCCGAGATGCTGCCGGCTGCCGTCAGGACGGAGACTACGGCAAGACCCGCAAGCATCCTTTTCGGCGACCCATGCTTCATTCTTGAAGTGAAGGCGGCAGAGTAGACTCGGACCTCATGATAGCTCAGCAGGTGAAACCGGGAGGAGCGCGGATGAGCTGGTATTCGAAAACCTGGACCTGGCTTGACGGCAAATGGCTCGAAGGCAATCCGCCGATCATGGGGCCTCGCACACACGCGGCCTGGCTGGGCTCCTCGGTCTTCGACGGTGCCCGTGCGTTCGAAGGCGTGATGCCGGACATCGAGGCGCATACGCAGCGGGTGAACGCTTCCGCCGAGAAGATGGGCATGCGGCCGGTCGTGGCGTCCGCGGAGATCGCAGCGCTCGCGCGAGAGGGCATGAAGAAGTTCGACCCCAAGGTCGCGCTCTATGTGAAGCCGATGTACTGGGGTGAGGCGGACGGGCCGGGAACCATCATGCCGGATCCGGACTCGACGCGCTTCTGCTTATGCCTGTTCGAAGCACCGATGCCCGATGCCAGCGGTTTTTCGCTCGGGGTCTCGCGGTTTCGCAGGCCGACCCTGGAGACGATGCCGACGGATATCAAGACCGGCGCGCTCTACCCCAACAATGCCCGCGCGCTTGCCGACGCCCAGGCCCGCGGCTTCGGCAATGCCATCGTGCTCGACATGCTCGGCAACGTGGCGGAGACGGCCACTTCCAACCTGTTCATCGTCAAGGATGGCGTGGTGGTCACGCCGGCACCCAACGGTACCTTCCTGAACGGCATCACCCGCCAGCGCACGATCAGGCTGCTGCGGGAGGAAGGGCGCACAGTGCTGGAGCAGCGGGTGACGCTGGAAGAGGTGCTGGCCGCCGATGAGGTCTTCTGCACCGGGAACTACGGCAAGGTGCAGCCGGTGACGCGGGTGGAGGAACGCCGATGCGCCATCGGGCCGGTCTACCGCAAGGCGCGGGAGTTGTACTGGGCGTTCGCGCACGACCGGCGCTGACCCCGCCGGTTCGCGTCGGCCGCGGGGCTAGCCGGTCGCATTCGGGGCTTGCCGGGGGCATGCCGCGGGTCCGCCTCGGCTGATCGGGTTAGGCTGATCGGGATGAACTCGCGCGACTGAGCTGGCGCTCGCCGCCGTAGGATCCATTCATTCCGGATCTTCAGGCTGCCGACTGTCGGTGTCTTGCGCATGAGTCCCAGACCCGCCCCCGCTTTTTCCGTCTTAATCTGCCACACTGGCGTGCGGCTGCTGCTGGCGAACCTGCTGGCCGGCTGCCTGATCGCGGCCGCTGGAATGCAGACGGCAGCGGCGCAGTCCGCAGCGCCGGCAGCTGCCACCGCTCCTGCCGCCGCCATCCCTGAAAGCGCAGAGGACGGCGCGGCGGCGGCGGGGCCTCGGCCGGTTGCGCTGGTGGTGCCGTTCGCGCCCAGGGGTCCCACCGATACCGTCGCACGCGCCCTGGCTGCAGCCCTCGCGGAGCAGCTCCGCTATCCGGTGGTGGTGCAGAACGTCGCAGGCGCCGGCGGTACGGCTGGCGCGGCCTTCGTCGCAAGGGCTGCGCCGGACGGCATGACGCTGCTGCTGCACCATGTCGGCATGGCGACTGCACCGGCCTTGTACCGCAGCCTTCCGTACGATCCGCGCCGGGACTTCGAGCCGGTGGGCCGGATCCTCGACGTGCCGATGACGCTGGTCGCACGTCCCGATTTTCCCGTCCGCACGCCGGCCGACGCGGTGCGCCATATCCGGCAGCACCAGGATTCGCTCGTCATGGCGTATGCCGGCCTCGGCGCCGCCTCGCATCTGTGCGGCCTCCTGCTGTCGATGTCGCTGCAGGTAGACCTGATCCAGGTGCCTTACCGGGGGACCGCGCCTGCGTTGCAGGATCTCCAGAACAGCCAGGCGGACTTGATGTGCGACCAGACCACCAACACCGGGGCAGCCATCCACGCCGGCCGCATCATCGGACTTGCGGTGACCAGTGCCCGGCGGCTGCACGGCATGCCGTTTCTGCCGACGGCGGCGGAAGCGGGCATCCGCGGCCTGGAGCTGTCCATCTGGCACGGGTTGTTCGCGCCGCGGGGGACGCCGCAGGAGATCATCCGGCGCCTCGCGCTGGCGCTGCAGCATGCCCTTGCCTCACCGGCGTTCGTCCGGTCGATGAACGACATGCAGGCGGTCATCGCGACGCCGGATCAGGCGAGTCCGGCGGGTCTGAAGTCGCTGCTGGAGAGTGAACTGGCCCGCTGGGCGCCCATCATCCGCAAGGCAGGACAATATGCCGACTGAAGCCCCTCGCGCAGTCCGTGCCGGCAACCCATCGCCGGCAGGGCCGGTCACGCTGGCGATCTCCTTCCTGTTCCTTCTGCAGGCGCTGGCCCTGAATGGCTGTGCCGCAGTGGACACTGCGGCGAAGCCGCCGCCGGTAGATGAAGCCGTCCGCGCCGCGCAGGCAGCCGCTGAGGCTGCGCGGTTGTCTGCTGCGCAGGTGCGCTCGACGCAAGAGCCTCGGTACCTGCGCTTCAAGGCGGATGAGACGCAGTTGGGCAACGTATGGGACGACGGCCGGCATACCTACCTCGAGTTCGCCGCGCCCGCTTCGGCTGATCTGGAGTTTTTCGACCAGGAGGGACGTCCGGTCGCGTCGGCGAGCGTAGGCAAGGTGGCCGCTGTCCAGGGCCTGCATGCGGGCATACTGGTGCGCAACTCGGATCGCGCCAGCTTCGTCTCGCCGAATCCGCGCGCGGCGTCGCTGCCGCGCGCACCGTTGCCGAGCAGTGTCGACTTCGGAGAGGCGCGGGCAAAGCTGGAGAACCAGGCGGGGCAGCTTCAGGCAATGCAGCGGGCGATGGACGCAGCCCGGCGGGCCGGCGCGCCGCGGGCGCCGTCATCGTCGCCGATGCAGACCTGGACACCGGCGGCGCAGCC
>JACCRJ010000566.1 GCA_013813615.1 Lautropia sp.
ACGGTTTGCCGCGCAAGCACCGGCTACCGCACGCACCGCATCCGGCCGGCCGATGCGCGCGGCAATGTCGGTATAGGTGGCGGTCGATCCGGCGGGTATGTCCAGGAGGGCCTGCCAGACCTGCCGCTGAAACGGCGTGCCGGCCAGATCGAGCGGGTGGTGAAAGCCGGTTGCCGGCGAGATCAGGAAGGCGCGGAGCTCGTCGAGAACCGCACGCAACCCGCTGCCGTCTTGCCGGGCGACGGCGCCGGGAAATACCGATCCCAGTTCCAACCTCAGCGCCGCCTCGTCATCGCCCAGCAGAATCGCGCACAGCCCGCGCGGGGACCGGGACACGAGGGCCGTTCCCAGTGCAGTCGAAGTGGTGGCGTAGCAGATGGTCATCGCGTTCATCGCAGGCTCCTCGCGTAGTCGATGGGCGAGTGTAGGATCGCGCTGAACTGTCCGCACTCCGGCGCTTGCGCTTGAATTCGATCACCCGGAGCGTATCGGTCCGGCCCGTGACGTCCAACCAGGAGTCGGCCTGAAGCAGTCCGCCAATCGCGCAGGGGCCCCGGCTGTCATCGCCCGTTGGCAGGGGCCGATCAGCGCCAGCGCAGCAGCCTGGGGATCATCCGCCCGAGGACGTTGTCCTTGCGGACTAAGTAGTGGTACAGCGCCGCCCCGACGTGCATCGCAATCAACAGCGCAAGCAGCAGCACGAGTATCCGATGCACGTCGAAGACCGTTTTCGCCGCTTCCTTGTCCGGCGCGACGACGGCCGGCAGCGAGAACAATCCGAAGAAGTCCAGCGCCGGAAACAGCGAGATTCCAATGTAACCGGCGATCGGCGCGGCGATCAGCAGCGCGTACAAGCCCCAGTGGTTCAGCCGGCTCACGATCCGCTGCCAGGGCTCGATCGTCGGTTCATGCGCGGGCACGCCGCGAGTCGTTCGGTATACGAGCCGCCAGAGCACAATGATCAGGATCGTCATGCCGGCAAGCTTGTGGCCGCTATAAAGCACGTTGGTCACGGTGTCCCAGAGGTTCAGCGAGCTGCCTCGATAGACCATGTACAGGCCCACCGGAAACTGGACGGCAAGCAGCGCGACCGTCGTCCAGTGCAGCGCTCGCGCCGTGCGCGTGTAGATTTCCACCGGTGCCCGCGCTGATGTCTGATTCATCTCGGTTCCTAGGATGGGGGCTGGTGAAATGGGCGCCCGCGACACGTCGGCGGGCGGGTGCTTGCAAGTGCTATTGATACGACATTGCGGTTCATCACGCAAGCGGGACTGCGGCAGCAGGGCCGCAGGTATGTCAAAGCGCAACTCTCACGGAAAGCCGGACGGTGCGCGGCTCAACCGGATGGAAATGGCGGTCCGCCACGCTCGTTGGCTCGCCACGCAATTGCGACTCGTAGTAGTACTCGATGTCGTCGGCTTTTCGGTCGAACAGATACTCATCGGCCATTTTCGAACCATATTGCGTGCGAATGAAGCCCACGCTATCTGCCACCGGACTGCAATCATCGGCTTCGAACCACATTACCCGCCACTGAGATCAGAGCGGCACAGGCTAGCCCGGCTCGTAGCCGGGGTCTTCGCCTAGCAAGTTATACCGATAACATATTTTTCCAGGCCTACGGCCTGAGTATTGGAACCTGACGCAGCACGCGTCGGCCGGCTGCTGTCGACCCATTGCTGCCGGACGGCAGTACAGATCGCTCGTCCGACAGCCGCAGTTCGCTGGATTACCGCGACAGCATTGCCATGGGGCTTTTACCCTATGCTCTTCGCCGCCATTCGCCTTGGCGTCGTCGGCTGCAGCGCGGCGTTCAGCGGACCTCGAGCCCAGGCTGCTCTCGGGTGAGGCTCCGCCTTCAAGGAGTGGTCACGTGAACCGCAAAGAGATCCGGGAGCCGGATGGTGGCCCACCGTTCGGTGAGGCTCGACGACAGGAGGCGCGGGGGTCTAACTCCAAATGGCGCGTGAGCAGCAACCCCACTGACCATCAGCCCTTGGCGGACTGCGATGTTCCGATCTTGCGGCGCGGCGCGGTCCGTTGTACTTCGCCCGCCATGTGATTGCGTGCGCTGCGGGTACCGCGGGGCTATCTTTTCGCGACTATTCATAGTAATTACGAGCGTAAGTGTTGCGCACGGCGCAGCCGCCTTGCCGGAGCAAAACGCGATGAAAACGGAAACAAGAACAGAACCGCGGGAGAAAGCACCGAAAACCTGGGAGTTGCTCGCGAAGCTAGCCGCTGCCGGCGACGCGAAGGCGCTGGAGGCCTACGTCGACCGCATCGGCCCCAGCGAGGCATTTCGCGCGATCCTTCGTCTCGAGCCCGAGGATCGGGAAAAGGTCCTGACCACGCTTTCTCCCGAGGAGGCGGCCGACCTCATCGAAGAGATTCCCGACGAGCACGCGTCCGACCTGATCGAGCGGCTCCCGGCCAAGAAAGCGGCGTCGATCCTGAGCGAGATGG
>JACCRJ010000598.1 GCA_013813615.1 Lautropia sp.
GGCCCGCGGCGAGCGGCTGCTGCGCGATAGCCTCGGTCTTCACACGCTGCATTCCACCGAAATTACCGACGTTCCCGCTGCGGTCGGTGCGGTCGGCGCGCTGCTCGACTACCTGGCGCTGACCCTCGGGCAGCCGTTTCTGCACCTGCAGCCGATCAGGCGCCTGCGCCGCGATGCGGTGATCGCGATCGACCCGGTGGCGCGCCGCAACCTCGAGTTGATCAAACCGCTGCAGGAAGAGCGCGGGGCGACGCTGCTGTCCCGTGTGGACCAATGCGCAACCGCAGCCGGCAGCCGGATGCTGCGCCAGTGGCTTCTTGCGCCGCTGCAGGATCGCAGCGAGGTGCAAGCCCGGCAGGACCTGGTGGAATGCCTGATGACACACCGGCTGACGCAGCCGATCGGCCGGCTTCTCGGCGGTTGCGCGGATATCGAGCGGATCGCCACCCGCATTGCGCTGGGCAGCGCCCGGCCTCGGGAACTGGTGGCGCTGAAGGATGCACTGCCGGTGCTGTCTCAGTGCGTCGAGCTGCTCCGACGTTCGGCTTCACTCGCCGCAACCGTCGCCGGCAGCCTCCTGCCGTCGGCGCGCCTCGACGCTCTCGCTGCGGCAGCAGCCGTCGACCCATCCATCGGCGCGATGCTGAGCGAAGCGCTGGCGGAGGACCCGCCCGCGCTGGTGCGCGACGGCCAGGTTATCCGCAGCGGTTTCGACAGCACGCTCGACGAGTTGCGCGCAGTCGATCGAGATTGCGACAGCTTTCTCGCGCAGATGGAGCTGCGCGAGCGCGAGCGCACCGGCATCGCGGGGCTCAAGGTCGGCTACAACAGCGTGCATGGCTTCTTCATCGAGGTAGGCCGCGCGCAGGCCGACAAGGTGCCGGCGGACTACCGGCGCAGGCAGACGCTGAAAGGCACCGAGCGCTACATCACCGCGGAATTGAAGGCTTTCGAGGATAAGGCACTTTCCGCCCGTGAGCGCGCCCTGGTGCGCGAGAAGGCGCTCTACGAGCAGCTGCTGCAGATGCTGGTGCCGCATATCCCCGACCTGCAGCAGTTGGCGCGAGCCATCGCCGCGCTCGACTGCTGCCACGCGCTGGCGGTGGTAGCCGAGCAGTCCCGGTGGACCCGTCCTGCGCTGCGGGATGCGCCTGGAATCCACATCAAGGGCGGCCGCCATCCGGTGGTGGAAAAGGTGGTGGAGCGCTTCATCGCCAACGATTGCGAGATGGATCCGGAGCGCCGGCTGCTGGTGATTACCGGCCCCAACATGGGCGGCAAGTCCACCTACATGCGCCAGATCGCGCTGATCGCGATCCTTGCCTGGTGCGGCAGCTTCGTGCCGGCTGAGGCCTGCGCCGTCGGGCCGATCGACCGGATCTTCACCCGCATCGGCGCTTCCGACGATCTTGCCGGCGGTCGGTCGACCTTCATGGTGGAAATGACCGAAGCCGCGGTCATCGTCAACGCGGCGACCGAGCGTTCGCTGGTGCTGGTCGACGAGATCGGCCGGGGCACGTCCACGTTCGACGGCCTTGCCCTTGCCCATGCCATCGCATTTCATCTGCTCGAGACCAGCCGTTCGCTGACGCTGTTCGCGACGCACTACTTCGAACTGACAACGCTGGCCACCCAATCGCTGGCCGCAGTAAACCTGCACCTGGCAGCGGCCGAGCATGCGGGCGGCATCGTCTTCCTGCACCAGGTCCGGCAGGGACCGGCGAGCCAGAGCTACGGCCTGCAGGTAGCAAGGCTCGCCGGCCTGCCTGCCAACCTCCTGAAGCATGCGCGCCGGACGCTGCAGGCACTCGAGCAGGCAGCGGCAGCCCAGCAGCCGCAGATGGACCTCTTTTCTTCGCCGCCGGCAAGCGAGCCGGAGACGGCCAGCGCAGACGTGTCGCCGGCGCAATCGCAGGCAGCCGCGGAATCCCGATCAGCGCTGCAGAAAATCGCCGACGAACTGCACTCGATGGCGGTGGATGAACTGACGCCCCGGTATGCGCTGGAGCGGATCTACCACTGGCGCGCCCTGGTGCAAGGCGGCGACCCGCAATGACTGCAGGCCGCAAGACGGGTGAAACACCGCCTCTTGCGCAGCGCCGGTTGCTGCTCAAGCGGGGCGCCGCCGGATCGGGTGCGCTGACGGCCGCGGCGATGGGATTCGCCGCGCTGCCGCCGGTGAAGCAGGCGCAGGTGGCGGAGCCCCGAGTGGCGCAGTCCGACGCAATCGCGGCTGCCCCGCCGGCCCGCCCGCACGATGAGCCCTTCTGGTTCGGCTTCATCGGCGACACGCCCTATTCGCGGCAGGAGGAAGGCTCGCTTCGTCAGATACTGACCGCCATGTCGGCCGAGCCGCTCGAGTTCGTGCTCCATGTCGGCGACATCAAAAGCCGGACGGAAAGCTGCGGCGACGACCTGCTGTCCGCGCGGCTGGACCTGCTCGACCACTGCCCGCATCCGCTGGTGCTCACTCCGGGTGACAACGACTGGACCGACTGCACAGACACCGCCTTGAACTGGCCGGCGGACCGGGATCTGCGTCGGCTGGAGCGGCTGCAGTGGCTGCGCCTGCATGCTTACCGGCACCCGCAGTCGCTGGGTCGGCGCAGGATGAGCCTGCAGCAGCAGAGTCGCGACTGGCCGACGGCGCTGCAGGGCGTCACCGAGGATCGGCCGCGTCTGCCGGAGAACCTTCGCTGGCGCGTCGGATCGCTGCAGTTCTGCACGCTGCATGTCGTCGGCAGCAACAACGCGCCCCGCCGGGCGCCGGCGCTGGAGCAGGCATGGCTGCTGCGCCAGGAAGCCAACGGCGACTGGCTCAACGGCACGGTCGAGCTGGCGCTTCGTGAGAAGGCGAAGGGGCTGGTGATCGCCCTGCACGCCAACATGCGTTTCGAGTACGGCCGCAGCGACGGCTGGGAGCGTATGCGGCAACTCGTGATCGCGGCCGCCGTGGCGTTCGACGGTCCCGTGCTTCTGCTGCATGGGGACACCCACCACTTTCGCAGCGACCTGCTGCTGCATTCGCACGGGCTCGCGAACTTGCGGCGCGTCGAATGTTTCGGATCACCCTTCTCCGCCTCCTGGGTGCAGATCCGCTGGGAGCCGTCGCTGGCACGCACCGGTGCCGTCGCCGAATCCGACCCGTTCCAGGTTGCGACGCGAGCCCTGCCATGAGAACCGCCCAAGGCGCGGCGAAGGTGTCGCCGGATCGGGAGCCGCGTCTTGGAAAGCTGACCATCCGGCAGTTCCTCAGGCGGCACTGGCAGCGGCAGCCGCTCCTGATGCGCCAGGTGTGGCCGGGGCTGCTTGGCTCCACCGATGCGTCCCCGATTGCTCTCTCACCGCGCGAACTCTTTGCGCTGGCGCGCGACCCGGACGTGGAGAGCCGGCTGGTGCTGGCGCCCGGCGGCGGGGCAACCACAGCGGCCGGCCGGCCCGGGACAGGCCCGACGACAGCGACACCGCCACGATCATCTGCCGGCTGGAGACTGCACCAGGGTCCGTTCAGCCGCCTGCCGCCGCGGCGGCAGGCGGGCTGGAGTCTCCTGGTGCAGGGGGTCGACCTGCATCTTCCGGCAGCGCGGGGATTGATGGATCTCTTCCGGTTCATACCGGATGCGCGTCTCGACGACCTGATGATCAGCTTCGCCACCGACGGTGGCGGCGTCGGTCCCCACGTCGATTCGTACGACGTGTTCCTGCTGCAGATCGCCGGCCGGCGGCGCTGGCAGGTTGCGGCGCCTGCCCCCGCCACGCTCGTGGCGGATGCGCCGCTCAGGATTCTCGCGAACTTCGCGCCGCAACAGACCTGGCTGCTCGAGCCGGGCGACATGCTCTACCTGCCCCCCGGATGGGGACACGACGGAACCGCCGTCGGCGATTGCCTGACCTGCTCGATCGGCTTTCGCTCGCCGTCGATGGCCGAACTGCGCCGGGCCTTCTTCGGCTTCCTGGCGGACGACGAGTCGCTGGCGTCCCCGCCAGCCGTCGGCGCCATGCGTCGCTATCGCGACAATACGGTTCAACCGGCGGCGCATCCGGCGGAGATCCCCGCCGACATGGCCACGACGCTGGCGCGGTGGCTGCGCGGATACCGGCCGCCGACGCCCCTGATCGAACGCTTCATCGGCTGCTACCTGACTGAACCGAAGCCGACGGTCTGGTTCGACGCACCGCAGGAAGCAGTGCCGATGGGCGCGCGGTCGCCCCTTGGCGCGGCTTCGCTCGACGGCACCCCGCTGGCGCTCGACCGCCGGACCCGGATGCTCTATCGTCGCAACGCCTTCTACATCAACGGAGAGGCGCTCGAAGTGCCGGACGGCATCACGTCGTGCTCGACCGATGCTCCAGCAGCCCGGTCGGTGCGAAGGCTGCTTAGAATCCTCGCCGATCAGCGCGGGCTGGACGCCGTTCAGACCGCAAAGGCCTTACGGCAACCCTGGCTTCGCGATAGGATCGACGAATGGCTGGCTACCGGATGGCTTAGGCGTGCAGGCTCCTGAATCGCGGCTGTTCTCGCTTCGCAGCGAATTTCACCAGTCGGTGCTGGAAGTGCTGAACCGTTCCCGGCATACGTTGGCGCTGCGCGCCAAGGACTTCTCCGACTGGCCGCTCGAGACACCCCAGGCGTACGAGCAATTCTCGCGGTTGCTGAGGGAGCCGGGCGCCAGCCTGCGCCTGGTTGTCCACTCAACCGACTGGCTTGAAAAGCACGGCGCGCGGTTCGCGCAGTTGCGCCGGCATTTCGCCGGCCGCATCGAATGCCGCCTGGCGCCGGCGACCATCGCCCCGGGCGAGGGCTTGTTGATCGGCGACCGGATCCACCTGCTTCGCCGCGCCCATTACGACGCCTTCCGCGGACGCCTGATGCTCGCGATGCCCGAGCAGGTCGATCCGTGGTGGCGCAAGTACGAATCGTTGTGGCAGGAATCCAGCCCCTGCCTGGCCGCCACGACCACCGGCCTTTGACCCGTGCAGCCGCCGCGGGCCGTCAACCCGGGTGGTAAAATCGAGGTCTTCCAAAGACCGAGATGCCCATGTCTTCAGCGCATTCATTGCCATCGATCCGTCCCGTCCCGCTACTGCTCGCTACCTTGATCGCCCTGTCGATTGCCGGCTGCGAGCGCAAGGACAAGGTACCTGCGCCAAAGACGGAATCCTCGACCCGGAATTCCGTCGATGCAGCCAGGGAAGCAACCGTCAAAGCCGTTGCGGCAGCCCGTGAAGCCGCGATGAAATCCGGCGAAGCCGCCAAGGACGTCACTACGCAGGCAGTCGATGCCGCCCGGGATGCAGCGTCGCGCGCCGTGCAAACCGCACGCGACGCATCCGGGCCGGCGGTCGAGAAGACCAAGGAACTGGCAGGCAAGGCGGCTGAGGTCACCAAGCAAACCGCCGCCAGGGTATCCGACGCCACCAGCGACGCGGCAGCCGATGCGAAGGAAGCCGCAGCACGCGCGGTGGCGGCGGCCAAGGCCGCCACCGGCAGCGCCACTCAGCAATAGCCGGCGCGCGACCCGCTCAGGCCCGCAGCCAGGCCGACCCGAGATCCTGGTCCGCTACCGGGATCACCTCCGGCGCGCAGTTCATCACCGCCGCAAGCGCAAGCCGCGCCAGCTCGGCCCGGTTGTTGTGACGGCTCAGGTGAGCCGCCACCACGGTGTGCAGGCGACAGCGATCGAGCGAGGCAAGGATGGCTGCCGCCGCCTGGTTCTCGAGGTGGCCGTAGTCGCCGCCGATGCGTCGCTTCAGTGCCGGCGGGTAGTGGCCGTCGGCCAGCATCGACCGGTCATGGTTGGCTTCCAGCACCAGCGCACTGACGCCTGCCAGAGCGCCGATCACATGCGGCGTCGAGCGCCCGATGTCCGTCAGCAGGCCCAGCCGCGAAGCGGTATCCTCGAAGATGTACTGCACCGGTTCGCGCGCATCATGCGGCACCGCAAACGGCGTGACGCCAAGGCCGTGGATCTCGATGGGCTGGTCGGGCCAGATCAGCCGGCAGACCTGCTCGTCGAAGGTGGGCAGGCGCCGCGATCCTTCGCGGGTGCCGTAGGTGAGATAGACCGGCACGGCCGCTGCGACGGCCAGCTTGAAGACGCCACCGACATGGTCGGAATGCTCGTGGGTGACCAGGATGGCGCGCAGCCCGCTCAGTTCGAGCTGCAGCCGGGCAAGGCGGCGGGCGACCTCCTTCAGGGCGAATCCGCAATCGACCAGCAGGAAACCTTCATCCTCCGGCAGTTCGACGACGAGGGAATTGCCTTCGCTGCCGCTTCCCAGGCTTGCGAATCGCACCGGCTACTTCATCTCTTCGTTGAGCAGCGTGACGATGCGGTTGGCAACCCGCTTGTTCTCCGGGCTCGCCGGCAACTCCCCGGCCGCATCCCGCACCGTCAGCGTCACCTCGGACGTGCCGCTGGCGATGCTGATCTGATAGCGCTGTCCCATCAGGTCCTTGCGTTCGCCGGAGAAGAACCGGGAGATGGTGCCCTGGCGCGGATCACGCCGGTCGAGATCCACGTAGCGCACGAAGTAGATCCCCTTGGAGCGGTCGCGGTCCTCGACGGTGAAGCCGACCCGATCGAGCACCAGCCCCACGTCGCGCCAGGCGCGATCGAAGCCTTCCCTGATCTGCAGCGACGAGAGATCCCCTTCGCTCACCACACGGGTCCGTGCGGATGCGGCGGCGCCTGCGCCGGCCGGGCCGTTGTCCGCGCGAGCCACCGTGACCGCCTGTCGCGGCACGCCGAACTGCGCGAGCAGCCTGCGCAGGTACTCGATCTCCAGTTCCGGATTACTCGGCCTGGGCTGCCAGATCGACTCGTCCTTCAGAATCCCGGTCACCACCTCTTCCATGCCGCGATGGGTCACGTAGATCTCGGTCGTACCGTTGGCCGCGCGCTCGATGCGGGTGCGGTAGCGGTCGCGCTCGCCGGTGGAATAGCTGCTGCCGAGGGTGCGGCTGAGCACCCCGCGCACCCCGGTGGTTTCGACCCGCTGGCGCCGCTCCGCCCATTCGGTTTCCAGGATCCCGGTTTCGGCGGAGTCCAGCGCCAGCGCGAAGCCCTGCGAAGCCCAGAAGTCCCGCAACTGCGGCCAGACCTTTTCGGCCGGCTGATTGATGACGATCCAGCGCACGGCGCCGTCGCGCTCGATGCGCGCGCCGTCGCGCACCGGCAGCACGTCGTTGGTACGTGGTGCGGCATCGCCGGCCGCCGCGCGTTCCCGGTTGAAGTCCGAGAGCGTCTGCGACGACGTCCGGGCCGGCAGGCTGTAGCGTTCACTGCCCTGCGGCGTCACCAGGTCCGGCGGCACGTCCAGTACCGGCCCCTGGGCCGCACCGCGGTATTCGATATTGGCGGGATCCAGGAACGTACGCAGCGAACTGCAGGCACCGAGGTAGAAAGTGGCCAGCGCAGCTGCCACCAGAACCCTGGCGAGCCGGGCGCGTCGATCGAACATCAGGTGAGTACTCCAGAAGCCTTCAAGGCTGCCAGCACGGTGTCGTGATGGGCTGAAGAAAGCGTTGTCAAGGGCAGGCGAATGCCGCCCTCTATGAGGCCCATCCGGGACATGGCCCATTTGACGGGGATCGGATTTGCTTCCATGTACAGTTTGCCGTGCAGGGGAAGCAGCTTGCGGTTGATGGCGAGCGCCGCTCGGAAGTCGCCGTCCAGCGCCGCGCGGCACATCTGCGCCATCTCCCGGGGTGCAAGATTGGCGGTCACCGAGATCACGCCGTGGGCGCCCATCGCCATCAGCGCCAGCGCGCTGTCGTCGTTGCCGCTGAAGACGGCAAAACCGGATGGCAGGCGGGCCAGCAGGTCCGAGCCGCGGTAGATATCGCCAGTCGCGTCCTTGATGCCGACGATGCCAGGCACCTGTGCCAGCCTCAATACCGTCTCGCCGCTGATGTCCGCAACGGTGCGGGAAGGAACGTTGTAGAGGATGACCGGCAGGCCGGCTTCCTCGGCGACAGCCTTGAAGTGCCGGTACATGCCCTCCTGGGTGGGCTTGTTGTAGTACGGCGCCACCTGCAGCGTGGCCTGGGCGCCCACCTGCCTCGCCTGCTGCGTCAGTTCGATGGCCTCGCGCGTCGAGTTTGCGCCGGTTCCGGCGATGACCGGCACCCTGCCCCGGGCCTGCTCGACCGCCACCCGGATCAACTCCAGATGCTCTTCAACGCTTACCGTCGGCGACTCGCCGGTGGTGCCCACCGCCACGATCCCCGCGGTGCCCGATTCGATGTGCCAATCGATCAGCGCGCGGTACCGCTCGAGGTCCAGCGTGCCGTCGTCATGCATGGGCGTCACGATCGCGACCACACTGCCCTTGATCATCATTGGAAGCGTCCTCGAATGTCTTTGTGCGTGAACAGCGGCAGCCCCGCCCACTGCACGGCACGCGAATTTTAGCTCAGCGCGGGCGAAGGACCGTCGAGGGGCAACGATTCCGGATCATGAGGCGGCCGGATCGCGGCGAAGCGCTGTACCAGCGCAGGTTTCGGATGCGCGGTGTAGCCCTGCTCGAAGGCCAGCATCGAGAGCCCCGCCCGCCGGGCCAGCACGAACAGTTCATCCTGCTGCAGCAGGAAGGCGGCGTTGGACGGTTTACCATAGCGCTCGTTGCCGATCGTGAAGGTTTCGTAGAGGAGCCTGCCGCCCGGCACCAGCAGTCCCGCCAGCAAGTCGAGCCGCGGCCGATGGAGAAAATTGGTCACGACCACGACCTCGAACCGCTCGGCTGAAAAGCTCCACCGTCCGGACTCCAGGTCTTCCGCCCGTGCCTCGATGTTCTTACTCTCGATGCTGTCGAGCACGGTCCTGTCGCGGTCAACCGCCAGGACCCGGAACCCCCTGCTCGCGGCAAGCCGGGAATGCCGGCCGCTGCCGCACGCGAAGTCGAGCAGTCGGGCGTTGACGGAAGGTAGCCCGACCCAGCGGGCGATCCAGTCCGAGTGTTGTATAATTGCAACGTGGCCTTCAGTCGGTCCCGGCGTCGCAGTCCCGCCGGCGGATGGTTCAACTTTCGTAGTGCGCAATCGGCGGCTCATTCTTCAGTGGCTCTAAAGGCAGGCAGGGAACTCTATGTAAAACTGGTCGCCCGCAAGGACCGGCTGAGGGTGCTCGTCCTGCCGGTTCTGGTCGGGCTCGCCTTCTGCATCGCAGGGCTGCTTTTTCCAGACCAGCTCACCCGCTACTTCTGGTACGCGTTGCCGATCGCCCTGGTTGCGATCGGTTGCTTCGGCTTCGGCTTGATGCAGGTCACCGAAGAGCTGCGCGAGCAGCGTGCCATCAACAAGCGGCTGAGCGAACTCCAGGCACAGTATGGCGTGGCCGAGGGCCTCGCAGTGATGGGGTCCTGGGTATACGACCTGCTCGAGGACCGCTTTTACTGGAGCGAAGGCTCGTACCGGGTCTTCGGCATCGACAAGGAACACGGCGCGCCCTCGCCGCGGGCGTTCCACATCTGCATTCATCCCGAGGACCAGCAGCGGTGGCAGAGCGCCCACCGCCGTGGCGTCAAGCGCGGGCGTGAGGTCCGCATCGAGTACCGCTACATCAAGCGGGGCAAGGACCAGATCTGGATTCGCTCGGTCGCCCGTCCGGAATCCGACGAGCACGGCAACGTCGTGCGGCTGGCCGGCATCGCGCAGGACATCACCGCCATGCGCACGATGGCGCAGCAGCTTGCGGCCAGCGAAGCGAAGTTCCGCGACCTCACCCACCTGAGCTCGGACTGGGTCTGGGAAACCGATTCGGAACACCGGGTGTCCTTCATCTCCGAGAGTGTGGTCGCCGCGCTCGGCGCCTGGGCGAAGGGCAACATCGGGCGGCACTTCTGGGAAGCCAACCTGATCGGGCTGCCGCGCGCCAACTGGGACGGGCTCAAGTCCGACCTGGCGGCCGACCGCCAGTTCGAGAACTTCCAGTACAGCCTGCTCGATCCCGACGGCCACCTCTACACCATCGCCATTTCCGGGCGGCCCACCTTCAACGCCGCCGGCGCTATCGTCGGCTATCGCGGCGTCGGCCGCAACGTCACCCGGGAGACGCAGCAACAGCTGCTGCTGCAGCTCGAAAGCGAGATCGCGACGGTGATGCGTGAGCAGAACGACCCCGAGCGGGTGGTGGCGGCGATCATCATCGCCGTGTCGCGGATGATGAGCTGGTCCGGTGGCGCTCACCTGGCGCAGATACCCGGCACCACTTCGCTCACGGTGCGCGAGCGCTGGGGCCTGCCGGTGATCACCCGCCTGCTCGGCGAGCTGCCCAAGCAGATCCCGATCGGTCCGGATTCGGTGGAGGCCAAGGCATGGAAAGGCCAGGCGATCTGGATGCGTGACGTGAATCTGCATCCCGGCTTCGCCGAGCGCTACCAGTCGCAGGCGACCGGCATGCAGGCCGCCTTCCTCGCACCGATCTCGGACGAGCAAAAGAACGTCCTGTCGGCTCTGCTGTTCTTCTCGCCGGTCGGCTTTCGCGCCGACAATTTCCTGTCGCAGGTCGCGGACATCCTGTCGCGGACCCTCTCGCTGTATCTGCAGCGC
>JACCRJ010000635.1 GCA_013813615.1 Lautropia sp.
ACGGCCAGAATCAGGGAAGTCTGGTCGCGCCCCGATGGCGGGCTGTGGTAACGGCCGACGACAAGGAAGCGGGTGCGGTTCATCGGATCGTCCTGGATGCCGAGCGCAACCGGCTGCAGTCCGTACAACTCCATCGCCGTCTCCCCCGCGATCGCTGCAAGCGCGGAATCGGCGGCGGCCATGCGCGCGCCTTCAGCGTTGCTCGACACCGGCACTCGCTCCACCCCGGGGCAGTTCCGGTGTAGCCAGTTGGCGCATTGCGCCAGGGCCTGGGGATGAGCACATACCTTGCTGAAGCCGTCTGTTCTGCCTTCTCTGGACATCAGGACATGCCGAACGCGCACCGTCACCTCGCTGGTTATCGCGAGCGGACTCGTCAGGAACAGGTCCAGACTGCGGTTGACGGCGCCTTCGGTGGAGTTTTCAACCGGCACCACGCCGAAGTCGGCGGCTTCCGACTCCGTCGACCTGAATACCTCATCGATGGTGGGGCATGCCACGCCGTCCACGCCGGCGCCGAAGTGCTGGCGCATGGCCTGCTCGGAAAAGGTTCCCTCGGGCCCAAGGTAGGCGACACGCAGGCGCAGTTCCAGTCCGCGGCAAGCCGACATGACCTCGCGCCATATCGCTGAAATGGCGCCGGCCGGCAGCGGACCCGGATTCAGGTCCTGAAGGCGCGCGATCACCTGCGCTTCGCGTTCGGGCCGGTACACCGGCGCTTCGTCGACCTTCTTGATCGAACCGACCGTCATCGCATGGCCGGCGCGCTCGGCCAGGAGCGCCAGCAACTGCTGATCGATGCGGTCGATCTCCTTCCTGAGGCTTTCCAGATCCGGCGCAGTCACCAGACGCCTCCATCCCACCATGGTTGGCTTGGATTCTTCAATTGTCCCAGTTCCCTATTCCATGCCCGGTTTCGCGCAATCTGCCACGGCATGGCCTTCCCGCCGCGCACAAGAAATGATTTTTGTCACACGCTTGTCAGCCGTTGAACCGGACAATCCGTTTTAACGACCCACGAGCATGAAAAAGATCCTACTCTCCTCCACCGCCTTCTCGATCTCGCTATTCAGCCAATCCGGCGTGACAGCGGATCTTGCCATACCTGTTTCTCTGCCTCCGGCGCAGGTTGCCGTGGCGGCCCAGGATCTCCGGCTGAGTCCGCCGCAGGCCCGTGCGGCCGGGGTCCAGTTTGCCGCCATCGGCGAATCGCAAAACCGGGGTGGCATCGGCAACCTCCAGGATGCAAAGTCGGGCGCAACCGACGCCGTCAGCGGCAGCCTTCCGTCGACGCCGATCGCGCTCGCGTCGCTGCTGCTGATGATCTGCATCCTGATCGGGCGGCGCAACACCTGAGGCGTACCATGGCGGCTGGACCCGATCCTGCAACCCCGGCGGTGCGCGGGGCTCAGGAAGGCGCCTGCCGGCGCGGCCATCATTCTTGCGGGGGGGCCGCCTCCTGGTCCGCGACGGCGCCGGCAACGATCACGTCAGCCGCTTCCGTCTCCACGATCCGCTGCACGCCTGAGAGCGTATCGCCGTCTTCGACATCGATCAGCGTCACCCCCTGCGTGGCACGCCCCATCTCGCGGATCTCAGACACGCGGGTGCGCACCAGCACGCCGCTGTTGGTGATCAGCATGATCTCGTCGCTTTCCTCGACAAGGACCGCGGCCACCATCTTGCCGTTGCGCTCCGACGCCTGGATCGCGATCATGCCCTTGGTGCCGCGGCCATGGCGGGTGTACTCCGACACCGGCGTGCGCTTGCCGTAGCCGTTCTCCGTCGCCGTCAACACCGACTGCTTCTCGCTGTCCGCCACCAGCATCGCGATCACGGTTTGGCCCTCCTCCAACCCCATGCCGCGCACGCCCCGGGCGGTGCGGCCCATGCTGCGCACGTCGTTCTCGTCGAACCTCACTGCCTTGCCCGAATCCGAGAACAGCATGACGTCGTGTTCGCCGTCCGTCACCGCGGCACCGATCAGGTAGTCCCCCTCGTCCAGGTCCACCGCGATGATGCCGGCCTTGCGCGGATTGGAGAAGTCCGTCAGTTCCGTCTTCTTGACGATGCCTTGGCTGGTGGCCATGAACACGTAGTGCTTGTCGTCGAACTCCTTGATCGGCAGCACGACGGTGATCTTCTCGCTCTCCTGCAAGGGGAACATGTTGACGATCGGGCGCCCGCGCGAGGCGCGCGAACCCTGAGGAACCTCCCACACCTTGATCCAGTACACCCGACCCCGGTCCGAGAAGCACAGGATCATGTCGTGGGTGTTGGCGATGAAGAGTTGGTCGATCCAGTCGTCATCCTTGGTGCCCGCCGCCTGCTTGCCCCGGCCGCCGCGGCGCTGGGCGCGGTACTCCGACAGCGGTTGGCTCTTGATGTAGCCGGTGTGGGACAGCGTGACCACCATGTCCTGCGGGGTGATCAGGTCCTCGGTGTCGAGTTCGCTGGTGTTGAGCTCGATCTCCGAACGGCGGGGATTTTTCCGCTTGTCGCCGAACTCCTCACCGATGTCGCGGAGTTCGTCGCGGATGATGCCGGTGATCCGCTCGGGGCGCGCGAGGATGTCGAGAAGGTCCAGGATCTTCTCGATCACCTCCTTGTATTCATCGACGATCTTTTCCTGCTCAAGCCCGGTCAACCGCTGCAGGCGCATCTGCAGAATCTCACTCGCCTGCGTGTCTGACAGCCGGTAGGTGCCGTCTGCCTGCAGACCGACGCCGGCCTCGACGTTGTCCGGCCGGAGCGAGGTTGCGTCCCCCGCGGCCCGCTCCACCATGGCGGCGGCGACGCCGGCTGCCCACGTGCGCTCCAGCAGGCGCTCCTTGGCAACCGGCGGAGTCGGCGACGCCTTGATCAGCGCAATCATCTCGTCCACGTTGGCCACCGCCACCGCGAGGCCTTCCAGCAGGTGGCCGCGCTCGCGCGCCTTGCGCAGCTCGAAGACGGTGCGCCGGGTCAGCACTTCGCGGCGATGGGAAAGGAACGATTCCAGCACCTGCTTGAGGTTGAGCAGGCGCGGCTGGCCGTCCACCAGGGCCACCATGTTGATGCCGAAGGTGTCCTGCAGCTGCGTCTGCTTGAACAGGTTGTTCAGGATGACTTCCGCGTTCTCGCCCCGCTTGAGCTCGATGACGACCCGCATCCCCTGCTTGTCGGATTCGTCGCGAATGTCCGAGATGCCCTCGATCTTCTTTTCGTTGACCAGCTCCGCGATGCGCTGCTGCAGGACCGCCTTGTTGACCTGGTAGGGGATCTCATCGACGATGATCGCCTGGCGGTTGCCGCGGTCGAGGTCTTCCATGTGCGTGCGGGCACGCATCACCACCCGGCCGCGACCGGTGCGATAGCCTTCACGCACGCCGGAAACGCCGTAGATCGTGCCGCCGGTGGGGAAGTCCGGGGCGGGAATCTTCTCCATCAGCTCATCGACGGTGACCTCCGGGTTGTCGAGCAACAGCATGCAGCCGTCGATGATCTCGCTGAGGTTGTGCGGCGGTATGTTCGTCGCCATCGCCACCGCAATGCCGGTACTGCCGTTGATCAGCAGGTTCGGGATTCGTGCGGGCAGCACCAGCGGCTCGCGCTCGGACCCGTCGTAGTTGGGACCGAAATCCACCGTCTCCTTGTCGATGTCCGCCAGCATCTCGTGCGCGATCTTCGCCAGACGGATCTCTGTGTAGCGCATCGCGGCCGGACTGTCGCCGTCCACCGAGCCGAAGTTACCCTGGCCGTCCACCAGCATGTAGCGCAGCGAGAAAGGCTGTGCCATCCGGACGATGGTGTCGTATACCGCCGTGTCGCCATGGGGGTGGTACTTGCCGATCACGTCGCCGACGATACGCGCCGACTTCTTGTACGCCCGGTTCCAGTCGTTGTTCAATTCATGCATCGCGAACAGGACCCGGCGATGGACCGGCTTGAGGCCATCGCGTACATCCGGCAGCGCCCTGCCTACGATCACGCTCATGGCATAGTCCAGGAACGAGCGCTTCATCTCCTGTTCGAGACTGATCGGTACGGTTTCTTTGGCGAATTGATCCATGGGCCCGGGGTGTGCTGTGCCTGAACGCGTTGGTTTTTGAGCCCCCGCCAGCGATCCGATGCGACCGGCGGTAGTAATGGGCTAAATCATTGAATTTTAAACTATTCCGCCTGTGATCTAATTCGGGCACTCAGGAACGCACTAATGGACCCAACCGAGCCGATACGCCTGATCCAACCCCGCTGGATCGCAACCGTCACCGCCTCCTCGCCGGTCCTCACGGATCACGCGGTGGCAATCCGAGGCAGTCTCATCGAAGCGGTCGGCCCTGCGGCCGCGCTCGCGTTGCAGTATCCGCAAGCGCAGCGGGAGGATCTGCCGCATCACCTGTTGACGCCGGGCCTGGTGAACGTCCACACGCATGCGGCGATGAGCCTGTTGCGCGGGGCCGGCGACGATCTGCCGCTCAAGCGATGGCTCGAGGAACGCATCTGGCCACTGGAGCGTCAACTGGTCAGCGACGACTTCGTCTACGACGGGACGGTGCTCGCCTGCCGGGAGATGCTGCTCGGCGGC
>JACCRJ010000018.1 GCA_013813615.1 Lautropia sp.
AGTCGGCGGCGAGCTTGCGCAGCTGCAGCCAGCTGCCGTCGTGTTGCTGCACCCGGACCACTTCGCCAGCTGGATAGTCGACGCTGATCTCGTCGCGCCGCTCGATGAAGTCGATCCGGTTGACCGCTTCGTTGTGCTCGCGGACGTAGTCGTAGCTCTTGGTGCTGCCCGCATGGTTGTTGAAGGCGACACACGGGCTGACCACGTCGATGAACGCGGCGCCGCGATGCTCGATGCCGGCCTTGATCAGCGGCACCAGCTGCTTCTTGTCGCCGGAGAAGCCCCGCGCGACGAAAGTGGCGCCGAGCTGCAGGGCCATCGACACCAGGTCGATCGGCGCGTCGCGGTTGGCCGCGCCCTTCTTCGACTTCGAACCGGTATCGGCGGTCGCCGAGAACTGTCCCTTGGTCAATCCGTAGACGCCGTTGTTCTCCACCAGGTAGAGCATGTTGACGCCGCGGCGCATCACATGGGCAAACTGGCCGAGGCCGATCGAGGCCGAGTCGCCGTCGCCGGATACACCCAGGTACAGCAGGTCGCGGTTGGCGAGGTTGGCGCCAGTCAGCACCGACGGCATGCGGCCGTGCACGGTGTTGAAGCCGTGGGAGTTGCCGAGGAAATAATCCGGCGTCTTCGAGGAGCAGCCGATGCCGGAGAGCTTGGCGACCCGATGCGGCTGGATCTCCAATTCCCAGCAGGCCTGCACGATCGCCGCGGAAATCGAATCGTGGCCGCAACCGGCGCACAAGGTGGAGATGGCGCCTTCATAGTCCCGGCGCGTATACCCGACGCTGTTGACCTCGAGGCTCGGGTGGCGAAGCTTCGGCTTCTTGAGGTACGTCATCTCGATTCTCCACGCATCCCGCCAGAAAAACCTGCGACACGCTTGATCGGGGTAACTTTCGACTGCGTGATCCGGTCGCTGATCCCTTCATGGATGAAGCGGGCGGTGATCGGGGTGCCGTCGTAGTGCAGCAGGGAAATCAGCCGCGCCGGGTCGATGCCGAGTTCGTTGACGAGCAAGGCGCGCAACTGGGCGTCGCGGTTCTGCTCGATCACGAACACCGCTTCGTGATCGGCGATGAAGTCGCGCACGCAGTCGGCGAAAGGAAACGCCCGGATCCGCATGACGTCGAGGGCGATGCGGTCGGCTTCCAGCGCGTCGTGCGCCTCCTCCATGGCTGCCGAGGTCGAGCCGAACTGCAGCGCGCCGAAGCGGACGCCGCCGATCGCCTTGGCCAGCACCACCTCGCTGGCGCGGCGCTCCACCGGCTGCGGCACCAGCGCCTTGGCGGTGTCGAACTTTCGCAGCAGCCGCTCCATGTTGTACAGGTAGTCCGCCCCCGTCTCGCTGTACTTGGCGTAGGCGTTGCGCGTGGTGCCGCGGGTGAAGTAGGCGCCCCGCGTGGGATGGGTTCCCGGCAGCGTGCGGTAGGGGATCCCGTCGCCGTCGACGTCGAGGTAGCGGCCGAAGTCCTGACCGGCCTCCAGCGCCTCGTTTGTCATGATCTTGCCGTGGTCGAGCTGCCTCGCGTCGTCCCACTTCAGCGGCGCGCTCAGCCGGCGGTTCATGCCGATGTCCAGGTCGGTCATGACGAAGACCGGTGTCTGCAGACGGTCCGCCAGGTCGAGCGCCTGAGCGGTGAACTCGAAGCATTCGGCCGGGTCTTCCGGGAACAGCAGGATATGCTTGGTGTCTCCGTGGCCGGCGTAGGCGCAGGCGAGGAGGTCGGCCTGCTGCGTGCGGGTGGGCATGCCGGTGGACGGCCCGCCGCGCTGGACGTTGACGATAGTGGCGGGAATCTCCGCGAAGTACGCAAGCCCGAGGAACTCCGTCATCAGCGAGATGCCGGGACCCGACGTGGCGGTGAAGGCGCGCGCGCCGTTCCAGCCGGCCCCGATCACCATGCCGATCGAGGCCAGTTCGTCTTCTGCCTGCACGATGGCGTACCTGGCGCGCCCCGTCTCCGGCTCATGGCGCAGCTTTTGGCACCACCCTTCGAACGCTTCCGCAACCGAGGACGACGGCGTGATCGGGTACCAGGCGCAAACGGTGGCGCCGCCGTAGACGGCGCCGAGGGCGACCGCCGCATTGCCTTCCATGAATACCTTGTCGCCGACCCGGTCCCGGCGCTCCACGCTGAGGCCGATCGGCGGCAATGACTGTTGGGCGTGCGAGCGGCCCAGGTGCAGCGCTCTGACGTTGGAGTCGAGCAGCTTCTCCTTGCCCTTGTACATCTCGCCGAACAGCTTCTCGATGACGTTCGGATCCAGCCCCAGCATCGCCGACAACGCGCCGAGGTAGACGATGTTCTTCATCAGCTGGCGCTGCCGGGGGTCGCCGTAGTTCGCGTTGGCGAGCTCCGTCAACGGCATGCCGATGACCTCGATATCGTTTCGGAACTTCTCCGGCGGCAGCGGCCGGGTGCTGTCGTAGAAGAGGTAGCCGCCCGGCGCAAGCTCCTGCAGATCCCGGTCCCACGTCTGGGGGTTCATCGCGACCAGCATGTCGACGCCGCCGCGGCGGGCGAGATACCCGTTCTCGTTGACCCGGACCTCGTACCAGGTCGGCAGCCCCTGGATGTTCGAGGGGAAGATGTTCCGCGGGCTGACCGGGACACCCATGCGCAGGATGGACTTGGCGAACAGCTCGTTGGCGGAAGCAGAACCGGAACCGTTGACGTTGGCGAACTTGACGACGAAATCGTTGACGGCGCAGATCGGCGCCTGAAGCGGGTTCATTCGGTGACTGACTCCTCAGGCCGCTTCGGGCAGTGATGCCGTGGAACGCGATGCCCCGCCGCGGTGACAGCCGGGGCCGGCATGGGTCATCTCGATCAGGAACTTCTGCATGTCCCAGGCTCCGGTGGGACAGCGCTCGGCGCACAGGCCGCAGTGGAGGCAGACGTCTTCGTCCTTCACCATGACGCGCTGGGTCTTCAAGGGACCGGACACGTACAGGCTCTGCTGCCGGTTCAGCGCCGGGGCCATGAGCCGCCCGCGCAGGTCATCCTCCTCGCCATTGGCGGTGAAGGTGATGCAGTCCATCGGACAGATGTCCACGCAGGCATCGCATTCGATGCACTTGTCGTCGGCGAACACCGTCTGCACGTCGCAATTGAGGCAGCGCTGCGCTTCCTTCAAACCCGCCTTCAGGTCAAAGCCGAGCTCGACTTCAACGCGGATGTTCTTCAGCGCCTTCTGCGCGTCGGCCCACGGCACCTTGCGCCGCTGGTCGAGCGAAATCTCGTTGTCGTAGCTCCATTCATGGATGCCCATCTTCTGGGAAAAGACGGTGACGCCCGGCGGCGGTCGCTGCGTTACCGCCTCGCCGTTCAGGAACCGGTCGATTGAAATGGCAGCATCATGGCCATGCGCCACCGCCCAGATGATGTTCTTCGGGCCGAAGGCGGAATCGCCGCCGAAAAAGACCTGCGGCAGGCTCGACTGCAGGGTCGTCTTGTCGAGCACCGGCATGCCGCGGTCGTCGAATGCCAGTCCAAGGTGCGGCTCGATCCAGGGAAACGCGTTCTCCTGGCCGATCGCGACCAGCACGTCGTCGCACGCGAGGAACTGGTCCGGCTCGCCGGTCGGCACCAGCTCGCGCCGCCCTTTGGCGTCACGCTGCGCCGCAACCTTCTGGAACCAGACGCCGCTGAGGCGCCCGTCGACATGCTCCACCGACAGCGGCACCAGGTAGTTCAGGATCGGTATGCCTTCGTGCTGCGCATCCTCCTTCTCCCACGGCGACGCCTTCATCTCGTCGAAACCGGAGCGCACCACCACCTTGACGTCCTCGCCGCCGAGGCGCCGGGCGGAGCGGCAGCAATCCATCGCGGTGTTGCCGCCGCCGAGCACGATCACCCGCTTGCCGATGACGTCGGTGTGGCCGAAGGCGACGGAGGAGAGCCAGTCGATGCCGACATGCACATGGGCAGCCGCTTCCGCGGCGCCCGGCACCTCCAGTTGCCGCCCGCGCGGCGCCCCGGAGCCGACGAAGATCGCGTCGTAGCCTTCGGTGAGCAACTGACGCATCGAGTCGATGGCCCGCTGGCGGAACTCGACGCCCCCCAGCCCCATGATGTAGCCGACCTCCTCGTCGATGACCGACGCCGGCAGGCGAAAGCGCGGAATCTGACTCCGGATCATGCCGGCCATCTGCGCGTCGCGGTCGAACAGCGTGATGTCGTAACCCAGGACCGCCAGGTCCCTCGCCACCGTCAACGAAGCGGGCCCGGCACCGACGCAGGCGATCCTGCGACCGTTGCGTCGCGCGAGCGGCTGGGGCAGCAGCGGCGTGATGTCGTCCTTGAAGTCCGCGGCGACGCGCTTGAGCCGGCAGATGGCCACCGGCTCCGGCTTCTCCATGTTCTCCTCCTCGACGCGGCCGCGCCGGCAGGCCGGCTCGCAGGGCCGGTCGCAGGTGCGCCCGAGGATGCCGGGGAAAACGTTGGAGTGCCAGTTGACGAGGTAGGCGTCGGAGTACCGGCCGGCGGCGATGAGCCTGATGTATTCCGGAACCGGGGTATGGGCCGGGCAGGCCCATTGGCAATCGACCACCTTGTGAAAGTAGTCGGGTGCCTGAACATCGGTGGGGCGCAAAGTCTCCTCCAGGCTACTGCCGCTGGTACTCCGCGCTGTGTGCCTCCGGGAGAAGCGTCTACCCCGATGCAAGCCCGGTCCAGCCTGTACCCGCTTCAGCGCCGGGATCAGCAGCGATCCCGAAGAAACAGGTGCTCTTTGGAACGAGCTTATCACGTCGTTGCGTAAAACAAACCGCGCCGTGGCCGGGCTGGAACAGGATGTGACAGTATTCCTGACTGCCACAGCAACGACAAAAAGA
>JACCRJ010000668.1 GCA_013813615.1 Lautropia sp.
GTCTACTTCTATCGAAAGGGCAAGGGCCGCTATCGGCCGGCGCAACCGGACACGCTGCGGGCGGCGCTCGCGGCGCTGGAGCGCAAGCGCAAGCAGGAAGCGGAGATCGCCGAGCTCGCCGCGCAGCTGACGGCAGGGGAGCTGCCGCCGGCCGTCGCGGACCGCGTGCCGGACCTGCTGGTTCAAAGCGACAAGCAGAGCATCGAGTACCGCGCGATGGACATCGCCTGCCAGCGTACCGGCCTGTCGCCGGAGCGTCTCCTGCTCAGAGTGGGCGCGCTGCCGAGCCCGAAGCTGGTGCACATCTCCCGGTTCCTGCGCCTGCACTTCCCGGCCGGCATCGGCTTCGCGCCCTCGCTGACGCGCGATTTCACGCTGCCGGATCTGGCGGACCTGCCGGACGCCGGCGTTGCCGCCTTCTCGGTCGACGACGAGACCACCACCGAAATCGACGACTGCCTGTCGCTGCAGAAGTTGCCGACCGGCCGCTACCGGATCGGTGTGCACATCGCAGCCCCGGCGCTGGCGATCTCCAAGGGCGCGCCGGTCGACCTCGCTGCGCGCGAGCGGATGACCACCGTCTACAGTCCGGGCAGCAAGATCACCATGCTGCCGGAGCCGGTGGTCCGGGCGTTCTCGCTCGACGCGGGGACAGAGCGGCCGGCGGTGTCCCTCTATGTGGACGTCAACCCGCAGACGATGCAGGTCATGGAGCAGTTTTCACGGGTCGACCGGATCCGCGTCGCGAGCAACCTGCGCCACCACCAGTTCGACGACTTCGACGATGAGCAGGCCTTCGAGCGGCTGGCTGCCGGCGGTTTTCCGCACGGCGAGGAACTCGCCATCCTCTGGCGCTTCACCATCGCGCAGGGCGCCGAGCGCGACCGCGTGCGGGGCAAGCCGGAGCAGCGCTCGCGGGCGGATTTCAGCTTCTACGTCCGCGGCGAGGAAGTGGAGATCAGGCGTCGCCGGCGCGATGCGCCGGTGGACCGGATCGTCGCGGAGATGGCCATCCTCGCCAACAGCCTGTGGGGCAGGCTGCTGGCGGACCACGGCGTCTGCGGCCTCTATCGCTCGCAGGCAGTGGGTCGGGTCAAGATGTCCACGCATGCACTCGAGCACCAGGGGCTCGGCGTTGCGCAGTACGCCTGGTGCACCTCGCCGCTGCGGCGCTACGTCGATCTGGTCAACCAGATGCAGCTGGTCGCGGTGCTGTCCGGGGAGACGCCGCCCTTCGAGCAGAACGACACCAGCTTGTTCGCCATCCTTTCCGCATTCGAGACGCGCTACACCAGCGTCAACGAATACCAGCAGACGATGGAGCGCTTCTGGTGCCTGCGCTGGGTGGCGCAGCAGCCGCGCAAGCGGCTGGAGGCGACCGGCATCCGCGACGACACCGTGCGCCTGATGGACGTGCCCCTCTATTTCCGCGTCTCCGGCTGCCCGCCGCTGGCGGCCGGACAGCGACTGCTGGTGGATGTGCTGCAATGGGATGAACTCGACCTCACCATCCAGGCGCGGGTGGCGCAGCTCCTGACGGATCCGGACAATCCGGATTCGGTTGGCTCGGAGGCCATGGCCGACATGGAGACGGAGCCGGTGGAGGTGGAGCAGGTAGGTGTCGAGGCCGAGGCCGACGCCGACGGCGCCGGCCCGGCTGCACCGAACTCGGGCCATGTCGGCGTCGTGCAGCCCATGGGCACGGAGTCGCTCGGGCCATGAAGTGGCCGGCAGTGAAGGATGCGGCGGGGGCCGTGTCTGCGGCCGTGTCTTCGTCGTTCAGGCAGTCGTGGGCGCGCCGGGATCCGCTGACCGTGGGCGTCCTGGTGTCGCTGGTCCTGCACCTGGCGGTGATGATGGTCCGCTTCGCGCCGCCGGATCCGCTCAAGTTCATTCCGAACGAGTCGCAGCTGGAAGTCGTCCTGCTGAACGCGCAGACCAAGGATGCGCCACTGGCGCCGGAAGTTCTGGCCCAGGTCAACATGGAAGCCGGCGGCGACCGCGACAGCGGCCGGTCCCGCTCGCCGCTGCCGGCGGAAACCCGGGCGCAGGACGGCGAGGCCCTGCAGGAGCAGCAGGCGCGGCTCAAGCAGCTCGAAGAGGAGCAGCAGCGGTTGCTTGCGCTGACCCAGGGCCCGCAGGCTCCGGTCGAGACGCCGCCGGTCACCCCTGAGCCCGCGCGGTCGGACGCGCCGAACGCCGAAGAGACCAAGGCAATGATTTCGCGCCTGCAGGCGCAGATCGATCGCCAGATCGAGGACTACGCCAAGCGTCCGCGCCGCCTCACCTACGGCGTCAACGCCGTAGGCGTCAAGTACGCCCGCTATGTCGATGCCTGGGCGGACACCATCGAGCAGATCGGCACCGAGCGCTTCCCCGGGGAGGCCCGCGGCAAGTTGTACGATTCGCTGATCATCACGGTGGAGATCGACCGCTTCGGCAACGTCGTGGACGTCCTGATCAACAAGAAGTCCCGCTACGAGAGCCTCAACCGGGTCATCAAGCAGATCGTCTACGCCGGCGCACCGTACAACGCGTTCACCGAGGATATGCGCAAGGAAGGGGACATCCTGCAGATCGTGCGCACCTGGACCTTCACCAACAACTCGTTGAAGACGAAATCGGTGAGCAAGTGACAACGGGGGCGTACGCCGCAGGTACGGCCTCGCCGGTCCCGCCAGCGGCGCACCGTTACCTCGTCGTCGGCAACCCCATCGCCCACAGCCGCTCGCCCGAAATCCATGCGGCGTTTGCCCGCCAGACCGGTGCGGCGATCCGCTACGAGCGGCTGCTGGTGCCCACCGAACCGCCGGATGCCTTCGCCCGTGCCATGGATGCCTTTTTTGCCGGCGGCGGCCGCGGCGCCAACGTCACCTTGCCATTCAAGGAACGGGCTTTCGCATACGTCGCCCGGCGCAGCGAGGGAGCCGCGCTCGCGCAAGCGGTCAACACGCTGGCGGTGCGCGACGACGGCATCCATGGCGACAACACCGACGGCCCCGGGCTGGTCGCAGACCTCTGCGGCCGGCTGGGCCTGGACCTGGCCGGCAAGTCGGTGCTGCTGCTCGGCGCAGGCGGGGCGGCAAGGGGCGTGGTGGGGTCGCTGTTGCAGGCCGGCATCGCCGAACTGAGCGTCGTCAACCGCACGCGGGCCCGGGCGGATCTGCTCGCTGCCCGCTTCAACGACGCGGCCTGCGCGCGCAGCGCCGGCCTGCCGCGGATTCAGGCACTCGACCTGGCTGCCGTGCGGCCTGCCGACCTGATCGTCAATGCCACCTCGAGCGGTCTCCTGAACGGGACGCTGGTGCTGCCGCCGACGCTGTTCCGGCACTGCCTGCTGGCCTACGACTG
>JACCRJ010000681.1 GCA_013813615.1 Lautropia sp.
GTTCGGAGGGGAGCTGTTTTTCGGACAGGATCGCCTGGACTTCCTCGAGGAGGCAATCGTGGCCTCTCGGGGTGGATCAGATTCTCTGGCCTGACACCTGCTCGACGGCACCAGCCCGAGGTAGCCCCTTCAGCTGGCGCGGGTGCGCGAAGCGGCCCAGGTCGCCGATCTCGGCAGCCATCGCCCGCTCGCCGCGGAATCTGCGAGGGCGCAATCACCTTGCACATGTAGCCCTGGGCCGCCAGCTGATATCGTGTTCCATGCCGGTCTCCATTCGGTTGCTGACGACGGCAGTCTCAGTATGCAGCTCGGCGCGCTCGCGCGCGCAACCTACGATGCCGGAGACCGGCCCCCAACTCGGTACGCGACCATTATGTCTAGATTCGCAGATTGTCTAGATTCGCAGATCCGGCCGTCGTCCTTCCGTCGGCAGGCGCATCGACGTGATGATCGCCCGCATCTGCTCCAGGGTGGCGAGGCGCGGGTTCATTCTCACCTGGCCGCTTTTCATGGCCGCCAACGCGAGCGCTTCGCGCGCGCCATCATCCGGTACGAAATCGTCCAGGCCCAGGTCCAGATCGAGCGCCAGCCGCAGCTCGGACAGTCCCTGCGCCGCGGTGCCCGCACCGAAGGCGCCGGCGACAGTCGCTGCCTTGGCGCCCATCGCAGCCTCGTTGAAGGCGGCCACGGCGGGAAGGGCCAAGGCATTGGCCAGGCCATGGGGAACGTGATGCAGCGCGCCAAGGGGGGCCGCCAGGGCATGCGCCAGGCCGAGGTTGGCGCTGTTGAAGGCGATGGCCGCCTGGCACGACGCGATCAGGCACCAGCTGCGAGCCACCGCGTGCATCGGTTCGCGGTAGGCAACCGGCAGCCATCTTCCGAGCAACTGCATCGCCGATATCGCATAGGGATCGGTCATGATCGACGCGGCCTTCGATACGTAGGCCTCGACCGCATGGGTAACCGCATCGAAGCCGGAGGCAGCCGTCACCTTGGCGGGCGCGGAAACGGTCAGGTGCGCATCTAGCAGCGCGATCTGCGGTGTCATCTCAGGAGATCGGAAGATGAGCTTGATGTCGGAACCCGCCTTGCCGGCGATCGCGGACTCGGAAACCTCGCTTCCGGTGCCGGCGGTCGTGGGTATCGCAACCAGCAGGCTGGCATGCGGTTCGAGGATCCTGCCCAACCCCGCAATGGCCTGCGCCGGGCCGGCGTTCGACAGCAGCAGGCGGGCGATCTTCGCGGTGTCCATGGTCGAGCCACCGCCGATCGCGACGATCAGGTCGGGATCAGTGGCCCGTAAGGCGTCCGCACAGGCATCGATGGATTCCGTGTCCGGCTCGGCAGCCGGCACGAAGTGCACGACCGGTGCGACGCCGCAGGCCGCCAGCAGGTGATCGGCGACACGTTCGGCAAGTTCGCTGTTCTCGAAGAACGCGTCCATCACCGCAGCGGCGCGCCTGGCCCCTGCCTCCCTGGCCAGCTCGACGAGCTTGTCGACGCCCTGCCAGGCGCAGATCACCCGCCGGTTGGAGTGAACGAAATTGAAAGAGTGCGGCTCATCCTGCATGCTTGCTCCTTGCTGAATTGACTTCTGCGCTGCCCCTGGCACCGCGCCTACATGCCCAGGAGCGCGCCGGCCAGGTCTCTGGACGCCAGCAGCTCTGCCGACGTGCTCGCCCGGGTTACCCGCCCCAGTTGAATCACATAGGCCCGCTGCGACACGGACAATGCCTTGTGGACATTCTGCTCCGCCAGGAGAACCGCCGTGCCGGCGGCGGTGATGTCCTTGACCCGATTCAGGACTTCCGCAGTCAGCAGTGGCGACAGCCCAAGCGACGGCTCGTCCAACAGCAGCAGGCGAGGTCGCAGCATAAGCGCCCGCCCGATCGAGAGCATCTGCTGCTGGCCCCCTGAGAGCGCCCAGCCGAGTGCGGCAGCCTTGATGCGCAATCCCGGAAAAATGTCGTAGATGTCTGCCGCTCGCGCCCGCCCGCCATCCCTGTCCCGGCTGGCCACCAGCAGGTTCTCATGCACGGTCAATCCGGGAAAGATCCGGCGGCCCTCGGGCGAGTAGCCGATTCCCATGACTGCCCGCGCGAAGATCGGGCGGCGCGTGACATCTTCACCCTGGAAGCGGACCGCGCCGGACGCGCAAGGATGGAGTCCCATGCAGCATTTCATCAATGTCGACTTGCCCGCGCCGTTGGCACCGACGAGTGCAACGGCTTCCGCCGCGCCCACCTCGAGCGTGATGCCACCCAATGCCTCGATCTGCCCGTAACGGGCGACCACGTTGTCGAGCACCAGCAGCGCCGTGCTCATGTGCCCTTCGCGTCCACCAGTCGTTCGTCCGGTATGCCGAGATAAGCTTCGATGACCGCGCGATTGGTTCGGATCTCGGAGGGTGCCCCTTCGGCAATCTGCTCGCCCTGATCCAGGCAGACGATCCGCTGCGCGAGCGGCATCAGAAACGGCATGTTGTGCTCGATCACCAGGATGGACAGGCCCTCGCGAGCGAATGCCTGAAGTCGCTGGGCCAGATCGAGTTGCTCCTCTGCGTTGAGTCCCGCGGCGGGCTCGTCAAGCAGCAACAGGGCCGGCTCGAGAGCCAGGGCGCGGGCGATTTCCACCTTGCGCTTGAGTCCGTAGGGCAAGCCACCTGCCGGATTGTGCGCCACCCCGGCCGCGCCCACCGCCTCCAGCAGATGAAGGGCGTGCGAGCGCGCCCGGCGCCAGGCAGGATCCGTCCACCCCGCCCCCAGACTTTGCGCAAGTCCGGTGCCTTCGAAAGCGTGGCGCGCGACGGCGACGTTATCGAGGACGGACATGTCATCGACCAGGTTGATGTTCTGGAACGTCCGGCCAACACCCTTGCGGGCTATCTCGAAGCTCGCCCGGCCCTGGATGTACTCGCGTTCGAGCATGACCGACCCCTCGTCGGGACGGTAGATCCCCGTGACGATGTTGAGCAGCGTCGTCTTGCCCGATCCGTTCGGTCCGATCAGGCCGAGAATCTCGCCGCGGCCGACCGACAAGGACACGTCGGTGAGCGCCTTCACACCCCCGAACGCCTTGTGGATGCCCCTGACCTGCAGCAGCGGGCCGGCGGCCGCCGGCGATGCCGGCCTGCCGCTCGCCGCCACGGACGCGAGGCGCAATGCAGAGGGCGCCTGCGGCAGCAGTCTCGAACGCCATTGCGCCAACAACCCGATGATGCCGTAGGGTGCTGCGATGATCATGCCCAGCAGCGCAAGTCCATAGGCAATCAGGTAGTACCTGCCCATTCCCCGAAACCATTCAGGCAGATTGACGACCAGGATCGCCCCGAGGATTGCCCCGGCCACGTGGGTTCTGCCACCGACTACCGTGATCGTCAGGCAGGCCACCATGATCGGAAACTCGAGTGCCTCGGGCGACACCACCCGGATCGTATGCGCGTACAGCGCCCCGGCGAGACCGGCAAACACAGCGGAGAGCAGGAACATCGCAAAGCGAAGGGCCGCGGTATCGATACCGATCGAAACCGCGGCGATCGGATTCTCACGGCAGACCTGCAAGGCCGCCCCATACAGCCCGCGCGTGATCCGCCAGGACAGGAATGCTCCCACGGCCACGCAGGCCCAGGTGGCAGCCATGATGCCGTGGCCCTTGACAAACTCGAAGCCGAACAGCCTGAGGGCCGTGATGCCGGCCAATCCGTTGGAACCACCGGTGAGGTCCTGCCACGTGACGGCCACCAGCAGCACCACCTGGCCAATGCCCAGGGTTGCCAACGCGAAATAGTGCGATTCCAGCCGCAGTACCGGTACCGCGATCACAGTCGCGAGCACGAGCGGCAGCAGCATCGACAGCACCAGGGTGAACTCGCCTCCCAGGCCATACCGGACGGAGAGGATTCCGCTCGCATAGGCACCGACGCCGAAGAACGTTCCCTGGGTCAGTGAGAGGGCGCCTGAATGTCCGAAGATGAACTGATATCCGAGCGACAACAACGCGTAGATGCCGACAATCGTGAAGAGCCGCATCTGATAGGCGGACTCGATCAGGAAGGGCCAGGCAGCCAGCAGGGCAAGGCCGAGTATCAGCAGAGGCCGGATGCCTGACCGCGACCAATCGGCAAGCGCCCTCATGCCCGACGCTGGATCGTCTCGCCGAACAGGCCCTGCGGACGAAAGAACATGATGAAGAGCAGCGCGACGTAGAGCAGGATCGCCGACATCGTCTGGGTGAACAGCCATGGCACGAATCGTCCCAGCCCGGGCATGAGCAGGGGCAGCGACGGGAACAGCACTTCGAAGAGGGCAATGATGAGCGCACCGCAGACGGCGCCAGGCAGGCTCCCCCAGCCACCGATGGTGACCGCGATGTAGGCCTTGATCACGTAGTTGGTACCGTCGGTCGGCACGATGAAGAAGGTGTTCGAAAGCATCAGCCCCGCCGCTCCGGCCAGCGCGGAGCCAAGGGCGAACGTCAGCGCAATCATCCGGTTGACGGGAATGCCGATCGCCTCGGCCATGGGCCGGTCCTGCGCCGTCGCGCGCAGCTTACGTCCGAGGCCCGTACGGTTGAGCAGCAGGTGCTGCGCCAGGATCAGCACGGCGGCGACGGCGACGATCGCCAACGCCTGGCTGCCGACGGTTATTCCGGCGAAGGCGAAGGAGCCTTCGCCGAGCAGCGGCGGCCCTTTGCGCGGCTCGGCACCAAAAATGGCGTTGGCGGAATTCTGAAAGACGATACCGAGCGCAATAGTCGAGATGAACACTGAAACGGCCGGTCGATTGCGCAGGGGAAAGTAGGCGAACCAGGAAAACACGAAGCCGAGCGCGGCCATCGTGACAACGACGAGCGGCAGCAATGCTGCGCCCGGGACATCGACGAGCGAGAAGAAGGCGATGGCGACGTAGCCGCCCGCCATGACCATGTCGCCATGCGCAAAATTGACGGCGCCGGTCGCGTTGAGGATCAGGACGAAGCCAAGCGACAGCAGCGCATAGGCGGCACCGAGGGCCAGCGCGTTAGCCAGGATCTGCAGCAGCACGGCGGCGCGGCGGACAGGATCAGTCGAAGCGCCGGGCGATCTTCGGTGTGCGGCTGGTTCCGTCGTAGCAGATGATGACAGCCGAATGCGCCATGTTGCCCCGGCCATCGGACTTGTAGGTCATGGCAAGCCCCTTGAAGGAGCCGCTCGACAGGGACTTGCGCATCTCCTCGGCAGTTGTGGCGCCGTGGCTGGCGGCGTCCAGGATCATGGCGGTTGCATCGTACTGGCCCACTGCGAAGCCGTCCGGGTCGGTCTTGAACTCCTGGCGGTACTGGGACAGAAACTTCTCCATCTCCGGGCTGCCGCCCGCAATCGGCGAGGCGTTGGTCTCCGCGCAAACGCCCTTCAACTCGGCAGGCTCGAGCAGCGCCACGGTCGATGGCTGACTCATCCCGGAACCCGAAACGACAGGCAGGTCGAGCCTGGAGGCAGCCGCCTGCTTGACGAAAAGTGCCGATGGCCCGCCGTGAAGATGAAGCATGATGACGTCGGGATTGGCAGCCTGCACCTTGCCGATGACAGGCGACATGTCCTTCACCGAAACGTCGAGCGCCTCTTCCATGACGGGAGCGAGGCCGGCCTTCTTCAACAACTCGACGATGTGCCGCCGGCCGCTCTGACCGTAGGCAGTGGTCTGGTAGACCAGTGCGACGCGCTTCTTGCCGAGCGTCTCCAGGACATAGCGGACATGCGCGCCCTTTGCTACCGCGTCACCGGGAAAGAAACGGAACACGTACGGATTGTTCTTCTCGGTGATATCGGCAGTGCCGGAGACCGTCGCGAGCGGCACCTTCTCTTCCATCGCAATCGGCAGCATGGCCAGCATCTGAGTGCCCAGCATCGATGCGGTCACCGCCGTGACCTTGCCGCGCGAAAGCGCGCGTTCAAGAGCAGTGGTGGCGCCTTCGGGAGAGGTGCCGGTGTCGGTTACCTCCGCGGTGACCTTGACCGAGGCAGGCGCGTTCTTTATCGCCAGCAGGGCACCGTTGCGCTGGCTGGTGCCCTCGAGCGAGAGAAAGCCGGTGATAGGCACCAGGATCGGCATGACGATCTGGCTCGTTTGAGCCATGGCGACCAACGGAGCCGCCAGCAGGGCGGGTGCAATGATCGCGGCGATGCGGCGGCCGGGCAGAAGGTAGGGTATCTTCAAAGCTCACTCTCCGTGATGTGGATTCTGACTCGCCACCCAGCGATCGCGAACATGTGTTCGCAATCCTCTTCCTCAGTGTTGCGCAGGGAAGTCAGCCATGTCAAGCTTGCCCTGAGACGCACCGACTG
>JACCRJ010000687.1 GCA_013813615.1 Lautropia sp.
CGACCACACGGTCGAGCGTCTCGGCCTCGGCCAGATGCAGAAGGAGACGGTGTTCATGATCATCGTCCTCTCGCTGATCGACGTGGTGATGATCTCGAACCTGTTGATCATGGTCATCGTGGGCGGCTATGAAACCTTCGTGTCGCGACTGCACCTGGGCGATCATCCGGACCAGCCGGAGTGGCTGTCCCACGTCAACGCCAACGTCCTGAAGGTCAAGCTCGGCACCGCGATCATCGGGATCTCGTCCATCCACTTGCTGAAGAGCTTCATCTCGGCGGGCACGCTCACACAACACACGCTGATGTGGCAGACCGTGATCCACGTCGTCTTCCTGGCCTCCGCAGTGGCGATCGCGCTGATCGACCGGCTCCTGCAGCCGCCGTCGCATACCGGCAGCGAGGCGCGGAGCGGTCATGCCTGAAGTCGCGGCCGCTCCGGCTCTGGCGGCCGCTCTGCAGGCGCTGCAACGGGTCTTCGGCTACAGCGAATTCAAGGGCCCGCAGCAGGTCATCATCGAGCACGTCGTCGCCGGCGGCGACGCACTGGTGCTGATGCCGACCGGCGGCGGCAAGTCGCTTTGCTACCAGATCCCGTCGCTGCTTCGCGCCGGCGTGGGAATCGTGGTGTCACCCTTGATTGCGCTGATGCAGGATCAGGTGGCTGCCTTGAAGGAAGCCGGGGTGCGTGCGGCCTTCCTCAATTCATCGCTCAGCGCGGGAGAGGCCGCATCGGTCGAAGCCGCCTTGCGCGAAGGCCGGCTGGACCTGCTCTACGTCGCACCGGAGCGGCTGCTGACCGAGCGCTGCCTGGCCATGCTGTCGCGGATCCCCATCGCGCTGTTCGCCATCGACGAAGCGCATTGCGTCTCGCAGTGGGGCCATGACTTCCGGCCGGAATACATCGGCCTGTCGGTGCTGGCGGAGCGGTTTCCAGACGCGCCGCGGATCGCTCTGACGGCCACTGCGGATGCGGCCACCCGCCAGGAGATCGTCAAGCGGCTGGCGCTGGACGACGCCCGCTGTTTCGTGACCAGTTTCGACCGGCCGAACATCCGCTACCGGGTGGTGGAGAAGGACGACCCGCGCCGGCAACTGCTCGCCTTCATCAAGGAAGGGCAGTCCGGAAATTCCGGCATCGTCTATTGCGCGACGCGAGCCAAGGTGGACCAGACGGCGGGATTCCTGCACGAGCAGGGAATCGGCGCGCTTGCCTACCACGCCGGCCTGGACGGCCAGACCCGTAGCGAGGTACAGGCCCGCTTCCAGCGTGAGGACGGAGTCGTGGTGGTCGCCACCATCGCCTTCGGCATGGGCATCGACAAGCCCGACGTGCGCTTCGTCGCACACCTGGACCTGCCCCGCTCGGTGGAGTCCTACTACCAGGAGACCGGCCGTGCCGGCCGTGACGGTTTGCCGGCGGAGGCCTGGATGGCGTACGGCCTGGCGGACGTCGTGCAGCAGCGCCGCTTCATCGACGCGTCGGACGCGGAGCCGGCATACAAGCGGGTCGCGGGGGTGAAGCTGGATGCGATGCTGGCGTTCTGCGAAACGCCCGAGTGCCGCCGCGTGTGCCTGCTCGACTACTTCGGCGAACGCAGCGTGCCGTGCGGCAACTGCGACAACTGCCTGCTGCCGCCGGAGACGGTGGACGGGACTGTGGTCGCCCAGAAGTTCCTGTCGGCGGTGTACCGATGCGAGAAGGCGAGCGGCTTTCCCTTCGGCGCGCAGCATCTCGTCGACGTCCTGCGGGGTGCCGCGACCGAGAAGATCCGCCGTTTCGGCCACGACGCGCTGCCGGTCTTCGGCGCCGGCGGCGACATATCGGTGAAGGAATGGCGCTCGGTGGTGCGGCAGCTGACCATTGCAGGGCTGGTGCAGGTGGACACCGAGCGCTACAACTCGGTGATGCTGACGCAAGCGAGCCGCGCCGTGCTCAAGGGCGAGTCGCCGGTCAGCCTGCGCAGGTGGCGTGAGGCGTCGCCGACAGCCGGGCGCCGGCGGGGCGCCTCGGGAGGGGGTTCCGGCGCTGGCAGCGGCGGCCGTGACGCCGCGCTGGCGGAACTGGACCCGTCGGCTGCGGAGGTGTTCCAGCGGCTGCGCGCCTGGCGTGCGCAGCAGGCGCAGACGGCCGGGGTGCCGGCCTACGTCATCTTCCATGACGCGACGTTGCGGGAGATCGCCCGCAACCAGCCGAAGGACAGGGGTGAATTATCTGCCGTAGCCGGCGTGGGTGCGAGGAAGCTGGAGTCCTACGGCGACGTGCTGCTCAGGACCGTGGCAGGCGCCTGACCTCGTCAGCGCGTCGATTGCTTGACCGGTTGTTGCGCCGACGGGGGGCCGGCCTCCTTCTTCGCCTGCTTGAACGCAGCGCTCCACTGGGGGTGGCCGGCTTCGGCGGCCGCCAGTTCGAAGTCCGGCTTCATCTTCAGCAGGTCGCTGAAGGACGACTTGCACGGCTTCGGCCGGTTCAACAGGCAGTGGCTGAACGCCACGTACTTCTGGGCCGTCACTCGAGTCTCGAGCGGCGCGACCCAGACCCACTGTGACGTCAGCAGGCCGCCGATCGCCTGGACGTATTCGCCCTGGTCGTACAACGCGATGCCCGCAGCCAGCTCGAGGTCGGCCGGATCGGCCACCACGGCAGCAGAATCGGCAGCGGGAACGGCGGCGGGTTCACCAGGGGAGTCTGGGGAGGCGGCATCCGGGGTCGCGAGCGTCGCGCAAGCCGACAGCAGCGTCGCGGCCGCCAGCAGGGCAGACCGCAGGAGCAGCCTGCCGACCGGCCCGCCGCGCGGGTTGCGATCTTCGATGCCATGCTGCTCAGGCGGCTGCAACTTTGCTTCGGGGGCGGATGATTGGCGCGATCCGGGCTGCACGGTGTTTCTCCTGCTGATGTCGTTGTCAGAACTGGTGGCTCAAGACGGTCTGCTGATTCGCCCGCACTTCCACCTGATGCTTCACCGGCGCGGCTGCGGCCGGATTTCGGATTTCGATCGTGTGGCGCCCAGCCGGCAGCGTCAGTTGCTTCATCGGCGGGCTGATCCCTTTGGTCACGCCGTTGACCCTGATCTCCGCCCAGGGCTTCACCGCGAGCGTCACAGTCCCGCTTCCCGTGGCGGCGGCCTTGCCCTGGCCGTCGGTGTGGGTGGAGGGCTTCGGTACCTGCGCAGGAGCCGCGGCTCGCCTGGTCGTATCGGCTGATTCGGTCGCAGCGGGTGCGGCAGGGGCTTTGTCATTGTCGTCGTTGGCGTCGTCTTCGGCGGC
>JACCRJ010000696.1 GCA_013813615.1 Lautropia sp.
ACCGCAGGCATGTCGGCGAGCGATGCCGATCCCACCAGGGTGGCGCCGCCCAGATGGAGAAGCATCGGACAGGCCAGTTGCGGATCGACGCGTTCGAACTGTCCAAAGGCGGCCGCTTCGGGCGGCAGGTCCTCCCGCACGACCCTGAGGAACCCGAACCGGCTGAAAAAATCCTGCCCGCCGATCGCGAGCAGGGCCACGGACTGCACGCCGGCCTCGATCAGTTGCCGCAGGATGCTGGACACCAGCGCGGTGCCGACCCCGCAGCCCTTGGCAGCCGGGACGACCGCCACGACACGCAGCACCGCCTGGTTGCCGTGGCGTTCGCAGGCGGCGCAGCCGAGCAGCGAGCCGTCGGCCCGCCTGACGACGGTGAAGGCGCCGATGTCGTCATTGCCAGGAAGCGCCGGCAATCCGGACGCGGCCAGTACTTCTGCTATTGCCGCGCGGTCGCCTGGCTCGGCGCAGAGAATCGGGAACGGCAGCCCGTCGGGCGGAGGAACCAGGGGAAGAGGAACCAGCGGCAGGAGACCCGGCGGCGCAGGAACCAGCGGCGGCTCGGACGGTTCCGCGGGAATATTCATGATGACCCTGCCGCAATGCGATTAGCGCGTTATACAGGGAGTGGCGTCATTCGGGCAAGCAGGCGCCGCGAACGGATCAGGGGCGGCTCGCGCAGGGCTGGTCGACCGGCGCCCCGGCGGTTGCTGGTATCCTGCCCAGCCATGCAGAGCTTCGCCAACAAGACGATCGTCATCACCGGTGCCTCCGATGGAATCGGTGCCGAGATCGCCCGCCAACTGGCTCCCGAGAGCCCCAGGCTGGTCCTGGCGGCGCGCACCGAAGACAAGCTGAACGAAGTTGCCTTTCGATGCCGTAAGGCCGGCGCCGACATCCTCGTCGTGCCGACCGACGTCGGCGAGCAGCAGCAGTGCCAGCGCCTGATCGCCCAGGCCGAGGAGCGCTTCGGCAGCATCGACGTCCTGATCAACAACGCCGGCATCACCATGCAGGCCCGCTTCGACCAGATCAGCGACCTCGCCACCTTCGAGAAGCTGATGCGCGTCAACTTCTTCGGCTCGATGTGGTGCACGCATGCGGCGCTGCCGGCTCTGACCCGATCGCGCGGACTGGTGGTGGGCGTGTCGTCGCTGGCCGGAAAGACCGGCGTGCCCGAGCGGACCACCTACTGCGCCAGCAAGTTCGCGATGAGCGGCTTCTTCGAAGCCCTCCGGATGGAATTGGCGGAAACCGGCGTCGACGTGACGATGGTGTTTCCCGGGATGGTCGGCACCGCGCTGCGCCGTAACGGCTTCAACGGCAGCGGCGAGCGCGCCGGTCTCTCGAAGTGGGACGAGTCCGCCGCGATGAGCGTCGAGCGGTGCGCGGCCCTCGCCATCGAGGGCATGCGGGTGCGCCGGCGCGACGTCATCATGACCGGCAAAGGGCGCCTCGGATTGAAGCTCAAGGCTTTCGCGCCGCAGCTGATCGACCGCCTGACGTTGAAGGCGCTGACGAAGAATCCAGGCCAGTAGGCAGCCCACCGGCCGCGGGCAGCGCACCGACTGTCCAGCCTTCCAGCGGGTCCGTGTCCGGCGGCAGGCCGAAGTTGCGGTCGCGCCTGCGCCAGCCCCATGCCGCCTGCACCGCGCAAAGCACCGCATCCAGCGTGTCCGCGGTGGCGTCCGTGACACAGGGTTCACGAAGCCCCGATGCAAACGCTACCGAGATCCCCATCCGCCCGGCTTCGATGGCGGCGGTGATGGCCTCGCGGGCGTTGCGCCGGCCGACGTCGTCCTTGCGCGGGTCGTCCGTCTTGTAGGAAACGCGGCCGGTCACCTGCCGGGCCAGCATCCCCGGATACGCCTCCAGCGCGACTCGCGCCGGATCGCCGCGGCACAAGCCGGGCAGGCTGACCCCGGCCGCCAGGAGCCGCGGCGCGCCGGCATGCAGCATCAGCACGACCGGCGGATTGACCCATTTCATCGACGGACTGGAACCGGAGGGACCGTCGGTCCTGCGGTGGGCGAACTTGGCGCCGACCGGTCGGGGCGCGGTCCAGGCGCGGCAGCGGGCCACCAGTTCAAGCCGGCTCAGCGCCGCGACGCGGGCGGTGATGTCGGCCCAGGCAGGCTGCGGCGCCGCCGGATCGCCCAGTACCCCCCACCCCTGGGCCAGGAGGAACGGCCGCGGCAGACCGAACGGAAAGTCGCAACCCGCCACCC
>JACCRJ010000702.1 GCA_013813615.1 Lautropia sp.
GCGCGCGCACGGGCGGGGACTGCCCGCCGGAAAGCTTCTGTGCATCAACCAGCGGACCGATAGCAGGCTTCTCGGCCAGGAACCCGGCAGGAACGGCATGAATCGACATGCCGGAAGTCTAGCCGAAAACACTGTATATCCGTACTGCACTTGCGCCTTCGAAAGCAGGGCTAAGACAGTTGAGGGCTTGAAGGCACGCTTCGGCCCCTGAAGCCTGATGCTTGGCCTTCGGCCGTCGGCACCGCCGTCAGCGCCAGGGCAAACCGAGCAATACGCCGAGGAAAACCGCCGCGCCGAACCAGGTGTTGTGGTTGAAAGCCTTGAAGCAGCCGTCGCGGTCGCGGTGCCTGATGAGGCCGAAATGATAGGTAGCCACCGCCGCCGCCAGCACCAGCCCGACCCCCATCCCCGGCCCCAGGCCTTCCAGCACGGCCGCCCACGCGATAAGCAGGAGGCTCAGCAGGTAGCAGGACATCACCGCAAGGACGTCATGGCGCCCGAAGGTGATAGCCGCGGTCCTGATGCCGATTTTCAGATCATCGTCGCGGTCGACCATCGCATATTCCGTGTCGTAGGCGATCGCCCAGGTCACGTTGGCCGCAAGCAGGATCCAGCAGCTCGCCGGCAGTTCGCCCCGCACGGCGGCGAATGCCATCGGGATGCCGAAGCCGAAGGCGATCCCAAGGTAGGCCTGGGGGATGGCGAAGAAGCGCTTGAAGAACGGATAGCTGGCAGCGACGAATGCCGCCACCCCCGCCAGCGCCCAGGTCAGACGCCCGAAGGGAATCACCAGCGGCAGGGCCAGCAGGCTCAGCACCGCGAAGACCATCACCGCCTCCCAGGGCGCGATCCGCCCGGCCGCAAGCGGCCGATCCCGCGTGCGCTTGACGGCACCGTCGAAATCGCGATCTGCCCAGTCGTTGATGGCGCAGCCGGCCGAGCGCATCAACAGGGTACCGACAGAAAAGGCGAATAACGCGTACAGCTCCGGCACGCCCCGCGCCGCGATGAACAGTGCCCACAGCGTCGGCCACAGCAGCAGCAGCGTGCCGATCGGCCGATGCAGGCGCACCAGCCTGGCATATTCATGGATCCGCTGCAAAGCCGACAGTTCCACGGTCACGCCGAAGAGACCCTCCGCTCCCGGGACGATGCGACACCGAAGCCGCCGGCCTCGCCCATCAGGCCAGGGAATCCAGTTCCTCGGTCCGCCGCGGAGAATAGCTGTCCCAGCGGCTGCAGCCCGGGCACTGCCAATAGTAGTGCTGCGCCCGGAAGCCGCAGGCGCTGCAGACGTAGCGCGACATCCTCTCGGCTTGGCGCTTGACCAGAAGATGAAGCGCCGCCTCGTCAAGGTCAGCCGCGCTGCCGGCCCCGCCGGCACCAGGACGGCGCTCGGAGAGATTCAGCAGGATCTGCAGGCCGAGCAGAGAGGGCTGCGTGATCAGGATCTGCCGCACCCAGTGGGCCGCCGCCGGCTTGCCGTCGAGTTTGGCGATGGCTGCGGCCAGCGCCCGGATGAGATCCGGCGACTGCGCGCCAGGGCCCAGTCGCTGCATGAGCGCGATCACGGCCCGCAGGCCTTCGGCGCCCCCGCCGGCCTCGCCGGCCGCCAGCCAGTCCTGCGCAATCAACGAAACGTAGTCCGGGCTCTTCAGGGCGACCTCTTCCCATACCTTCAGCGCTTCGGCCTGTGCCTCCTGCTGAAAGGCGATCTGCCCTAGGACGATCAGGGGCCGGGCATGGTCCGGCGCTTCCTCGCGGGCCTGCCGGGCATGCGCCAGCGCCTGGTCATGCTGCTTGGCCTGCAGGCTCGTCACCGCGAGTTCGCAGTAGGCGTGGGCGATGATCCGCCTGGCATCGGAGCCGGGCTGCGCCGCGGCGTCGCGCGCCAGGTCGATGACCCGCTGCCAGTCGTGCGTGCGCTGCGCGATCTCCAGGCGCTGGCGGGAGGCGGCGGCAGCATAGGCCGTGCCCTGCAGCCGGTTGAAGGCGTCTTCGGCGCGGTCGATGAGGCCGGCCCTGAGGAAATCCTGCCCGAGTTCGAAGAGGGCATGTGCGGTCTGGTCGGCATCGAGGTCGCCGCGGTCTACCAGGTTCTGGTGGACCCGGATGGCACGCTCTGTTTCGCCGCGGCGGCGAAACAGAGAACCGAGCGCAAAGTGCAGTTCGATCGCTTCCGGCTCGATGCGCACGACTTCGACGAAGGCGTCGATCGCCATGTCGGACTGTTCGTTCAGCAGGAAGTTCAGGCCCTTCAGGTAGGCGCCGGAGAGGTTCTGCGGGGTGCGCGTCTCCAGGCTCCGCTCGCTCCGAGCGGCGGCCCAGCCGAGGCCGAAGAACAGCGGGATGGCCAGCAACCACCAGTACTCGAATTCCATGACTGGGTACTACGGCGCCGGCGCAGGACACGCGGCCATCAGGGCGGCGGCAGTTGCGCGGCGATCGCCTCGATTTCGGCCTGCGCCTTCTGCTCGGGATCACGCTGGCGCTGCAGCCGGTCCAGGTCTCGCTTGAGACGCGCAACCAGCCGGCGCTGGCGGAACAGGCGTGGCATGAAGGTGGCGAAGCCGAGCAGCAAGCCCAGCAGGAAAAACATCAGCAGGAATACGACGAGGGGCGCGGTAAGCGCGACATCCTGGTTCCCGAAAAAGCCCATCCGCACCGGGTCGGTATTTCCCAGCGCAAATCCAAGCAGCACCACGAAGATTGCGAACTTGACCAGCCAGCTAATCAGGCGCATCGGCAATCCGGGAAATCAGTCGCCGCGCAAGGCGGCATCGACGCTTTCCCGCAGCTGCTTGCCGGGCTTGAAATGCGGTACCCGCTTTTCGGGAACCAGGACCTGCTCGCCCGACTTGGGGTTGCGGCCCATCCGCGGCGGGCGGTACGACAACGCGAAGCTGCCGAAGCCGCGGATCTCTATCCGATTGCCGTCAGCCAGCGCCCTGGCCATGGCGTCCAGCACTGTGCGTACCGCGTATTCCGCGTCCTTCGCCACCAGCTGAGAGTAGCGGTCTGCAAGCCGGGCAATCAGCTCCGACTTGGTCATCGTCCCGGGGGCCGACTGGTCGTCGATATCGACCGGTTCCAGCGTCGCCATGCTCGCGAGGTCCTTGTTGTAACCAATGGCCGGTCCGAGCCCGGGCCGACAACTACACCACCAACGTACTACACCGCGTCACCGAACTACATCTCCAGTCCACCGCACCATCACAGCAGAGCTATGACGTGGCGGCAATCCAACCCAGCAGCCGCCGCGGATCGGCTCCGCCGGTCCGCCAGCGGGCGCCCCCTGGGGGGAAGCGCCGAAGGCGCTTCGGGGGGAGCGTCACTTATCGGGGTTATCCAGCTTCGCCCGCAGCAGCGCACCCAGGTTGGTGGTACCGGTGACGGCCGAGGTTTCCGCCATCTTCTGCATCGCCTCTGCGGTATCGACAGTCTCGCGAGCCTTGATCGACAATGCAATCGAGCGGTTCTTCCGGTCGATGTTGATGATCATGGACTCGAGGGTGCTGCCTTCGGTCAGGTGCAAGCGGGCATCTTCCACCCGGTCCCGCGAGATCTCCGAGGCCCTCAGGTAGCCTTCGACTTCGGGTTCGATCAGGACCGTGGCACCACGGGCATCCACGCTGGTGATCGTGCCGGTCACGATGGAACCTTTGTCGTGGGCGGCGGCGAAGTTGGTGAACGGATCCCCTTCAAGCTGCTTGATGCCCAGCGAGATGCGCTCGCGCTCGACGTCGATGCCCAGGACCACCGCCTCGACCTCGTCGCCCTTCTTGAAGTCGCGGACGGCTTCCTCGCCGGTCTTGTGCCAGGACAGGTCCGACAGGTGAACCAGTCCGTCGATTCCGCCGGGCAGGCCGATGAAGACGCCGAAGTCGGTGATCGACTTGATGGAGCCCGACACCTTGTCGTTGCGCCGGTGGTTCTCCGAGAATTCCTGCCAGGGATTGGCGCGGCACTGCTTCATGCCCAGCGAAATCCGGCGGCGGTCCTCGTCGATCTCCAGGACCATCACCTCGACTTCGTCGCCCAGGGCGACCACCTTGCCCGGGTTGACGTTCTTGTTGGTCCAATCCATCTCCGAGACGTGCACCAGGCCTTCGATGCCCGGTTCGATCTCGACGAACGCACCGTAGTCGGTGATGTTGGTGATCTTGCCGAACATGCGCGTGCCCTGCGGATAGCGCCGGCCGATGCCGACCCACGGATCCTCGCCGAGCTGCTTGATGCCGAGCGAGACGCGGTTCTTCTCCTGGTCGAACTTGAGCACCTTGGCGGTGATCTCCTGGCCGACCTGCAGGACTTCCGACGGGTGGCGCACGCGCCGCCAGGCCATGTCGGTGATGTGCAGCAGGCCGTCGATGCCGCCGAGATCCACGAACGCACCGTAGTCGGTGATGTTCTTGACGACCCCGTTGACGACGGCGCCTTCGGCCAGCGTCTCCAGCAGCTTGGCGCGTTCTTCGCCTTGCGAGAGCTCTATCACCGCGCGGCGCGACAACACCACGTTGTTGCGGCGACGGTCCAGCTTGATGACCTTGAACTCCAGGGTCTTGCCCTCATAGGGCGTCGTGTCCTTGACAGGCCGTGTGTCGATCAGCGAGCCCGGCAGGAACGCGCGGATGCCGTTGGTCATGACGGTCAGGCCGCCCTTGACCTTGCCGGTGACCGTGCCGGTCACGAGGTCACCCGCTTCCAGCGACTGCTCCAGCTGGACCCAGGCGGCGAGGCGCTTGGCGCGGTCCCGCGACAGGCGGGTTTCGCCGAAACCGTCTTCCAGCGAATCGATGGCGACCGAGACGAAATCCCCGACCGCGACTTCCAGTTCACCGCGATCGTTGTAAAACTCTTCTACCGGAACGTAGCTCTCGGATTTCAGCCCCGCATTGACGACGACGTAGTTGTGGTCGACGCGGACGACTTCCGCGGTGATCACCTCTCCCTGGCGCATCTCCTGCCGGGAAAGCGATTCTTCGAACAACGCTGCGAAACTCTCTTCTTCCTGTACCGGGCTTTCCGAAACTGCTGTGCTCATTGAATTCCATAAGGTTCACGCCAGGCGAGATTCACCGGAACCATCGCGCCAGCGGTGTTTGACAAAAGACCTGCCGTGATTGCCGCGCCGGCGCTGTCGTGACCGCGGTCGTGACCGCGGTCGTAACAGTACCTCGTGGCGCAAACTCGATGGTCAGGCACCTACCCCCGCACTGCCCCGCCCGCTATTGCCTTCCAGGCTCCCAACACCTGCTCGATGGTCTGTTCTATCGAGAGGTGCGTGGAATCTATGACAATGGCGTCCTCTGCGGCTCTGAGCGGCGAAACGGCGCGATTGGCATCGCGATTGTCCCGGTCACGCAGGACCCTCGAAAGGCCAGTGATGTTACTGGAAAAACCCTTTTCGATCAACTGTTTATGCCTGCGCTCGGCTCGGGACTGCACGTCTGCCGTGAGGAATATCTTCAACTTCGCGTCCGGGAAGATCGCCGTCCCCATGTCGCGGCCGTCCGCGACCAGCCCCGGCGATGTGCGAAACCGTCGCTGGATGTCCACCAGCGCCTGGCGTACGCCCGGCAGGACCGCCAGGCGCGAAGCGGCCGCACCGATGCCTTCCTCGCGGATCTGGTCGCTGACGTCCTGCCCGTCCAGGCGGATACGGCCGTCGACGAATTCAGGTCTCAAGGCGCCGGCGATCGCGATCAGCGCCGGTTCGTCGTCCAGTTCGACGCCGGCAACCTGCGCCTCGAGGGACACCAGGCGGTAGAGCGATCCGCTGTCCAGGTAATTGAACGCCAGCCGCTTCGCCACGCCGGCGGCGATCGTGCCTTTGCCCGACGCCGTCGGACCGTCGATGGCAATGACAGGTGCCGCTGACGGACCGCTCATCGGCCCGGCCCCGATTCGATTGAAGCCCGCACACGCATCCCGACTGAAGCCGCCATGTCCGCGAAACCGGGGAAGGAGGTGGTGACATTGCCGGTATCGAGGATGGTGATCGGCCCGCTCGAGCGCAGGGCGGCGACGGCAAAGGCCATCGCGATGCGATGGTCGCCGTGCGACTCCACCGTACCGCCCGCAAACGGATTGGCTTCTGCGCCCCGCCCGACGATGCGCATGCCGTCCGGCTTGACCTGCGCCGGCATGCCGATCCCGGCCAGACCTTCGGCCATCACCGCAATCCGGTCCGACTCCTTGACCCGCAACTCTTGCGCCCCGCGCAGCACGGTGTCGCCTTCGGCGCAGGCCGCCGCGACGAACAGCACCGGGAACTCGTCGATGGCAAGCGGCACCCACTCCGGCGGTATCTCCAGGCCCTTGAGCCTTGCCGCCCGCACGCGCAGGTCGGCGACGGGTTCGCCACCGATGGTCCGCGGGTTGATTTCGGTAATGTCGGCGCCCATCGCGCGCAGGATGTGCAGCACCCCGGTGCGGGTCGGATTGATGCCGACGTGGCGCAGGGTCAGTTCCGCCCGCGCACCGATACTGGCCGCCACCAGGAAGAATGCTGCCGACGAGATGTCTGCCGGGATGTCGATGCGGGAGCCACTCAGCGGCTGGCCGCCGACGATGGACACCGTCGAGCCCTCACGGCCGACCTCGACGCCGAAGGCGGCCAGCATCCGTTCGGTATGGTCACGGGTCGGCGCCGGCTCAGTCACCCGCGTGGTGCCGTCGGCATAGAGCCCGGCGAGGATCAGAGCCGACTTGACCTGTGCACTTGCCACGCCCATCCGGATCTCGGCGGGTCGCAGACGGCCGACCGGATGCACGAGCAGCGGCGGATGCCCGTCGACGCTGTCGATCTTCGCCCCCATCAGGGCAAGCGGCTCGATGACCCGGCGCATCGGCCGGCGGCTAAGGCTCGCATCGCCCAGCAGCCGGGACTCGAACGACTGCCCCGCCAGCAGCCCGCACAACAGCCGCATCGACGTGCCGGAGTTGCCGCAATCCAGCGGCCCGGCCGGCGGCCGCAGCCCGCGCAGGCCTGCCCCGCGAACCGTCACCGCCCCGCGCTGGGGCCCGTCGATGGCGACGCCCAGCATCCGGAAGACGTTCATCGTCGCCAGCGCGTCGGCACCCTCCAGGAAGCCGGAGATGCGCGTCTCGCCCTCGGCAAGCGCACCGAGCATGATCGATCGATGGGAGATCGATTTGTCACCCGGCACGCGCAACTCGCCCCGGATCCGACCCCCCGGCAAGGCAGACAGCGTCTGAAACATGAAAAACTTCCTCCCGCGCCCTGAGACGACTAGGTAGACTGGCAACACGCGAACGCAACTGCCAACCGTGCAACTGCCGACGCGACTGCCCGTGCAACTGCAGTCGAACCGCGGATCCGCATCAGGCTAGATGTTCAACTGGTTTCTACGTTCGAGCAAATCCAGGCCGGCCGCACGCACTGCCCCCGCG